>JANOJO010000357.1:0-11543 GCA_031418795.1 Bacteroidota bacterium
AATAGTGATATAAGCAGCCATAGTAAACAAAAGGAAATACTTGATTTGCACAAAACAGTAACTGATCAGCAGCAGCAGTTTCATTCTTCCCTGCTTGAATTAAAAAGCCAGGTGGAGAAATGGATACAGCAATATGTACTGGCAGCTTCGGAGGATGGTAAAGTTTTATTTATTTCTTCTTTGCAGGAAAACGAATTGATTAATGCCGGGCAGGGATTATTTTATATAGAGCCAAAGCAAACAAAATTTTATGCAGAGCTGATGGCTGCACAAAACGGGTTTGGTAAAATTAAAACCGGGCAAAGAGTAATGATAAAAGTTTATAGTTATCCCAGCGCCGAATTTGGATACATAACCGGCACCGTGAATTATATTTCAAATATGCCATCCCGCAGGGATAGTTTTTTAATAAAAGCAGAACTGCCAAAAGGGTTGCAAACAAACTATGATAAACCTATTTTCTTCCGCAACAATCTTTCAGCACAGGCTGAAATTATTACTGATAATAGAAGATTAGCTGAAAGATTACTGGGGCAGTTAAAGCAAATATGGGAGAGATAAAAAAAACGCCGGCCTTACGGGGCCGGCGCTGTAACGCAGTAAATAAAAATTTACTGCACCACTAACTTTTGACTCAGTACTGATTTATTTTCCTGGTCAATTACTTTTACAAGATATACGCCTCTCGCCATTGTTGATTTTAATGAAATAGTTTCTACCTGATCTTCTGCCTGCACATTTACATTGCGCTGCATTACCACCCGGCCCATCACATCTGTCAACTCTATATTATAAGTACCGGCAGTTATTTTTCCAAACTGCAAAGTGAATTGATTATTACTTACAGGATTTGGATACACCATTATCTTGCTTACAATCATATTATCAGGAGTTCTTCTTGTAGCAAACTCAGGAACTGTAACAGTGGGTTTTGTTTGCAGGTAATTGCTGTTGGCAAGATCTGAACTGCGGTAAACACCGGCAGCTCCATTGTATTCTGTAGCTGTCCAGTTTTTAGGCTCAACTACAAAATAAGAATTATTACTTACTGCACTGCTCACTAAAATTTTTCCTTCATTGTTTACCACAGCGCCATTAGATGTAAATTCTTTTGACAAACCTTTGATGTATCCAAGTAGTGTAGCCACTTTAGTTTCAATATTTACTTTATAAATACTGTTGCGGGAAGTAAGGATAAAAAGATTGCCAGCATCATCTGCCACCATATCGCCACCCCAACTGCTACAGCGGTTATGTACGGATACGCCGCCGTTGGCAGGGTCATCTACCAGCGAACCTAATTGTGTTATTTGTAAATTTTTTCCGGTGGAAAATTTTATAAAAGCAGTTGCATCATTTGTTATTGCATAACCATTACCATCAGGAGCTATCACCATGCGGGTAATAATTTTTCCTTCATCGCTATGCATGTTGCCAAACTTGGTAAATGACTGATCGGTTACATAAAAAACTTTCATAGTTTTTAAATCAACATAACGAAGCTGATCTATAAACATGGGGGTGAAATAAAGACGGTTGTTCTTTTTATCATAAGCCGTAGCGGCTACACCTGAATAAAAAGGTGTTTGCATAATATTTCCCAACCGGGCATCAACAGCGGGTATAAAAGATTTTTTTGTTGTAGCATCATAGACGACAGTCTTTGCATCATTGCCATTTAATAATACCTGGCTGTACTCACCGGTAGTAAGATCTAATTTGCGAAGTGCATTCCAGCCGGAGCCGGATTGTTGCAAATCAGTAACGGCAAACGCAAAGCGATCGTTTTGTGCAAAGGTTATTGCTGCAAGGCAGCATGTTCCCAGAAACAGGAAACTGAAGCGTAGATTTTTTCTCATACACAAGGTTTTTTGATTTAATAAAAAAACTGAAAAATTAAGTTACGAAGTTTACCTGTGACGGCGAAAAAAAATTTACAGGAGGTTGGTTATTTTTGAAAAAACTTATAGTTTCCGGGTTGTTCTGGTAAAACTACGGGCATTTCATCCTGAGCCAGAAATTGTTTCCAGCTTTTCAAATCATTGAAAGAACAAATCAGGTAAAGGATTTTTACACCGCTTTATGCCCATCCGGATCATCCGTTCGGACGGGAGATGGAGGTATCAATGATTTGTTTGTGCGGAAACATGTGCCTTTAAATATTGCAACTACATGATCTTTCTGGTTGGTGATGGTAATATGGTACAAGCCCGTTGATTTTCCATTATGAATTTCTTTTGTTTCTGCAATTAATATATCATCAACATGCACAGGTTTTATAAAACTGATTGATGTATCCAGAGCAACAGATAAAACATTTCTGTTATTACTTGCAAAAGCAAATGCGCTGTCAGCCAAACTAAAGCCTATGCCACCATGCACAATGCCAAATCCATTTATCATTTCTTTACGCACCTTCATTTTTATTTTACTAAAACCTTCTTTTATTTCCAGCACCTCAATGCCCAGCCATTGAGAAAACAAATCGTTTTCCATCATGTGATTTACCACCAGTTCATGCGTAGTTGGCATCATAATGAATAATTAATAAGCAACAATTTTTTATTCCCCTTTAAAAACAGGAATTCTTTTTTCTAAAAACGCCTGCACGCCTTCATTAAAATCTTTGGTAGCCGCCGCTCTTTGTTGAAAAATATCTTCGTCATGCAATTGTTCTTCAAATGTGGAGGTAAAAGACAGGTTCAGCAATTGTTTGGTACAGGCTAATCCTTTTGTTGGCATTTGCGATAATGTATTTGCAATCTTTAAAGCTTCATCCGAAAATAGTTCATCTGGAAAAATTTTATAAATCATTCCAATCCTTTCTGCTTCAGTTGCAGAAATTTTTTCGCCAAGCATCATCACTGCACTTGCTTTTTGCCAGCCAATTAGTCTTGGCAATGTATGTGTGCCGCCACTATCAGGTATTAATCCAATTTTTGAAAACGCCTGGATGAAAGATGCGGACTCTGCTGCAACTACAATATCGCAACACAAAGCAATATTAGCTCCTGCCCCGGCAGCCACTCCGTTTACAGCAGCCACGACAGGTTTTTCTAATCTTCTTATTCCTGATACAATTGGGTTATAATGTTCTGAAAGAATTTTTTTCATACCAGGGCCATTAGGATCTACTACTTCAGAAAGATCTTGTCCGGCACTGAATGCTTTTCCTGCACCTGTAATAAATACACATCTCACTTCATTGCTTTTGCACTCATCTAATTTTTCCTGCATCAGCAAAGCCATTTCACTGTTGAATGAATTAAGTTTATCCGGCCTGTTCAATGTAATGAAGCCAACAGAGTTTTTTATTTCAAAAAGAATGGAAGGCATGAAGTTTTTTATCAGGAGTTAAAAATATTTTGTCTTACCCGGCATCGCTATCGGGTATCTTCCATCTTCATCAGGAACTATTGGTGGCATTGCATTCCAGTTAAATTCTTTTGGCATGATGCTGATACCGGATGCAATTGTTTTATCCCATTCCATTACCTGTCCTGAATAAGTGGCCATTCTTCCCAATACGGATGTCATTGTACTTTTAGCGCCGTTTTCTGCATCGGCAAATTTGTATTCGCCTTTTGCTATGGCTGCAAATAATTCATCATGCTCTGACTGGTATGGATCATTTTCTTTTGTTTTATCAAACTGGAATAACACATTGCCTGCATGATCTTTTATATGCGCTGCACCACAGAAAATTTTTCCTTTCGTTCCCGTTATCAGCTCATCCACTTTACTCATGGTGCCGGGTATATGCCGGCATTGACTATTTAATATGGAACCATCAGCATAATGAAACTCCACATAGTGATGATCATAAATTTCTCCATGGTCTTTTCCTTTTCTTACCTGCCGGCCACCCATGCCCTGTGCTTTTACAGGGTATGCACCTTTGAACCAGTTGATGACATCTATATTATGTATATGCTGCTCCGTAATATGATCACCACAAAGCCAGTTGAAATAATACCAGTTGCGCATCTGGTATTCCATTTCTGTTTGATTATATTTTCTTGCATTTACCCACACGCCATCATTATTCCACCAGGCCTGTGCCGAAGTAATATCCCCAATTAAATTTTTCTTTGCATACAATGCACGATAAGAATTCTGATAATGTCTTTGCAAACCAACCACCACATTTAATTTTTTTTGCTTTGCAATTTCTGCAGCGTCCAATACTTTTTTTATTCCTGCCGGGTCGGTGGCAACAGGCTTTTCCATAAATATTTGCTTGCCCTGTGTTACTGCTTCTTCAAAATGAATGGGACGAAAACCCGGAGGTGTCGTCAGTATCACCACATCAGCATGTGCCATTGCTTTTATATAACCATCAAATCCTGTGTACTTTCTTTCTTCAGGAACATCAATTCTGTTTTTAATATTTTTAGGAGTTCCTGAGCCCTCATTAATATCATCAACTGTCAAAGAATTATAACATTTGTCTATCCTGTCACGAAAAGCATCGGCCATTGCTACCAGCTTTACATTTTGTTTGGTAAGGCAGGCCTGCATTGCGGCACCGGCACCCCGGTCGCCACAACCAATTAGTGCAACTTTAATAGTATCATCGGCACCACTGAAAAAATTTGCTTTGGATAAAATTGGCATTGTCATAATACTTCCTGTTAATAAAGCAGAAGTTTTTACAAATTGCCGGCGTGAGTTGTTGTTGTCTGTATTCATGATGTGATTTTTTTAATTTAAAAGATATAAGGTAAAGAATTTTTCTATCTCTTCAGCAGATGGTTGTATTAAAGGTCGTATTATTCTGAATCCGGCAAATGGCGCATCGGTAAGCCACCATTTACTTTTAGGTATTTGCGGATCCCGGCGGTTCCATTCGGGCAGCCATTTTGTTCTGTTGGCACATCTGAGTTCGGTAGCTTCATTTGCATACGAACCTCCTTTTAAAAGTTTGGGGTGGCGACTGCTTGGAATCAGTTCAGGGTCATTTTTAACGTCTGTCATCTTTGTAAAATAATTTTCATCGTACTGATCCAGTACCCATTCTGCCACATTACCCAGCATATCATATAGCCCCCATGCATTGGGTTTCAGCTGCCCAACTTTATGATAAGCCTTCTTACTGTTTTTATTATACCAGGCATATTTTTCCAGTTCTTTTTCATTATTGCCAAAAAAATATAGGGAAGAAGATCCTGCACGACAGGCATACTCCCACTCAGCTTCGGTAGGTAACCTGTAAAATATTCCTGTTTTATTATATAACCACCGGCAATACATTACTGCCGTTTTTTGCTGCATACTGTTTACAGGATAACCGCCATCACGACCCATATCCCACGAAAGATCGATGTACTGAGGACTTGGTCTTGTAATGGCATCTGCTCCTGAATTCTGACTGGTATTTGCATCTTTGAAAAATAAATCAAACTCATCATGCGTTACTTCAAATGCCCCCATCCAGAAAGCGGAAATAGAAAATATTTTTTGAGGGCCTTCATCCGCTGTTCTTCCTTTTTCATTTTCAGGGCTGCCCATTGTAAAACTTCCACCTTTAACCGGCATCAGTTTAAATTTTAATGATGAGCCGGGAATGGATTGATCATAAGACACAAAGGAGGAATCCGAAGTTTGTGCAAAAGAAATATTGCAAACTAAAAGAAGCAGTAAAAATTCAGATGTTTTCATTATCCCCGACAAGTTACCAAAGTTTAAGGTTCATTTTTTTGAAAATAGCATTCAAAATTTTCAGTTTTATAAGTAATGATTTTTTCATCTTCAAAAATTGCAATCAATAAAGCAGCCTTTTCTTTTTTTGCCAGTCTCAATGCTTTTTTTATTGGTAAAATACTACAGGCTGTTGCCAGCCAGTCAGCCGTGGCTCCGTCTTTTGCAATGACGGTTACATTTCGCTGCGAGGTAACTCCGTAACCGCTGCGTGGATCAATGATATGAGAATATTTTTTACCATTATGCATGGTGTACCTGTATATATCTCCCGAAGTAGAAACGGCACAGTTCTTTAGTTCTAATTTTTTATCCCACAATTCAATTTCATTTTCCGGCAGATTGATACCGATAGTCCAGCCATTCTTTCCGGGTGGTGCATCACTCATAACAATATCACCGCTGGCATCAGCTAAAGCAATACTTATGTTTTTGCTTTTTAAAAAATCAATTACTTTTTGAGCAGCCCATCCCGGCACCATGCCTCCAAAATCGAGGCTCATACCTTTTTTCTTAAAAGAGATTGTTGAAAAGCTTTTATTGATAACAAGGTTTTCAAACCCGGTTTGCTTTTTTGCTTTTTTTATCTCGTCTTCACCCGGAAATTTTTTTTCAGCACTGGCTTTTCTCCAGACTTGTGATAAAGGGCCAATGGTAATGTCAAAAGTTTTCCCAGATTTTTCCCAGGCTTGTTTTGATTGAAGAATCATTTGCAAAAGCTTAGCAGAAACCGGCAGATCCTTTCCCGGAGTTTGCAGAGTGAGTTTTCCCACTTCGCTGGAAAGAGAGTAATCGCTGAAAATAGTATTGAGTGAATCAACTAATAAAAAACATTCATGTGCGGCCTGCATGGCCTGCAAAGAGTCTGTATGATAAAATATTATATTAAACGGGGAGCCCATTTTGTTTTCAGAAAACTGAAATCGCTTTAATTGGGCTGAAAGGGAGATTGGAAAAAATAAAATCAATAGCAATCGCAACATGAAGATGAAGTCTTACATTTAGGAACGAAAGATATATTATTATGCAACGCAGAAATTTTATCCGCAACAGTTTTTTAACCGGCGCTGCCACTTTAACAACAGGCTCGTTATTTTCAAATTGGAAAACAGGAATAAGTAGTTCAGAAAATAAACCGTTTAATCTTGATTATGCTTTTCATGATGGCATGTTTAAGAATAATGGCGGTGATGATTTTCTGGATCAGATAAGATGGGCATATGACCAGGGTTTCCGCAGCATTGAAGACAACGGCATGATGGGCCGAACAGTGGAACAGCAAAAAAAGATTGGCGACCTGCTGGCAAAACTCGGAATGAAGATGGGTGTATTTGTAATAACTTCAGACAGCTGGCATTGGAAAACATCACTTACTACAGGTAAACAGGAGTTTGTTGACCGGATGATAAAAGATTGCAAAGAGGCAGTGGAAGTAGCAAAAAGAACAAATGCAAAATGGATGACGGTGGTGCCGGGTAATTATGAAAGAAGTTTATCACATGATTTGCAAACAGCCAATGTAATAACTGCATTGCGTAAAGGCGCTGAAATACTTGAACCGCATGGTTTGGTAATGGTGCTGGAAGCGCTGAGTGATAATCCTGATTTATTTCTTCGACATACACATCAATCTTTTATGATTTGCAAAGCAGTGAACAGTTCTGCCTGCAAATTTTTATTTGACATGTACCATATGCAACGAAACGAAGGAAACATCATTGCCAATATTGATATGGTATGGGACGAAACAGGTTATTTCCAGATTGGTGATAATCCCGGAAGGAAAGAACCCGGCACCGGCGAAATGAATTATAAAAACATTTTCAAACATATTTATAATAAAGGCTACAAAGGAATATTGGGAATGGAACATGGCAAAGCAAAGCCCGGGAAAGATGGCGAGATGGAATTGATAAAAGCTTACAGGGAAGCAGATGGGTTTAAATAATCAATGGCATTTAAAATAATCAAACGGTTCTTTACAATCATTGCATTGAAATAATGCTTTACAGGCAGTACTTCCAAATTCACTAACGAGTCTTGTGTTTTCTGAATGACATTGAGGACATTCAACACCATCTTTTGGAATAGAAAATCTTTTATCAGGTGGTGCGATGCCGTATTCCTGTAATTTTCTTTTTCCTTCTTCACTCATCCAGTCGGTTGTCCATGGCGGAGAAAGTGCGGTAGTGATTTTTACTTTTTTAAAACCAAGGGTTGCTAATTCTATCCTGATGGCGGATACTATCATATCCATTGCCGGGCAGCCAGTGTAAGTGGAGGTGATAATAATTTCTACTTCATCTCCGTTCATTTTTACATCACGTACTATGCCCAGGTCAATAATGGATAATACAGGGACTTCCGGGTCTTTTATTTCTTCCAGGTAGGCGTAGATAGCTTTTTTATTTACTTCGTGTGAAATCATAAATTAATTTACCACTCACAACCGGGATATGTTCTTTGCATATATTGCAGTTCAGTAAGTAAATGGCCAAGATGTTCAGTATGTCTTCCTACTTTGCCACCTGTTTGCATAAAAGCCCCCCCGCCCCCCGATGGGGGGATCAAAGAAGCTTCTTCAAATACTACATTTACTTTTTCATGCCACTCTTTTTTTATTTTATTAAAATCAATGCCTGAATCTTTTTCAAAATCAGCAGGCTTAAACATTTCCCCGGTGTATCTCCAGAGTTCATCAACAGCTTTCAGCATTCGTTTATGGCTTTCTCCGGTACCATCTCCTAATCTTATCACCCACTCACTGCTCCACCGAAGATGATAGGTAACTTCTTTTACAGCTTTACCAGCTATGGCAGCAATTTGTATATCAAAATGGTTTTGTAATTGCTGAAATAATAAATATTGATATTGACTGAATAAATATTGTCTGAGTATTGTTTGCGCCCAATCGCTATTCGGCTGTTCTGCGAGTATGAGATTTTTGAATTGCCTTTCTGTTCTTAAATAAGCAAGAGAATCTTCTGAAGCCCCCCTGCCCCCCGAAGGAGGGTTCTCAGACTCCGAAAGTTCAGTCTGGTTATTTATTAATTGAGCTGCATACTGATAAAAATTTCTTGCCTGGCCAATCAAATCAAGAGAAATATTAGTGATAGCAATATCCTGTTCCAGTACCGGGCCATGTCCGCACCATTCACTGTTTCTTTGTCCGAGAATTAGTGAGTTATCGGCGAGGTGTAATGTATAATCAATTAAGTTTTGATTCATTTCTTTTCCCCTTAAGGGGATAGGGGCTTTTACATTTGGTTTACTTCATCAGGTAATTGATAAAAACTGGGATGACGGTATATTTTATCTGCTGCCGGTTCATATAAACTTTCAGCTTCATCGGGATTAGTAGCATGAATATTTTTAGATTCCACCACCCAGATGCTTACTCCTTCCATTCTTCTTGTATAAACATCTCTGGCATTTTCAATTGCCATTTGTGCATCAGCTGCATGCAGGCTGCCCACATGTTTATGGTCGAGACCCTGTTTGCTGCGAATGAATACTTCCCAGAGTGGCCAATCGGCCCCCCTCCCCCCCGAAGGGGGGTTCTTAGAATCACTTATTTCACCACCAGTTTTGTCTTCCGGAATATCACCGTAATAAAATTTTCTGATATAGTTCATAATTTATTTATTTTAAAACCCACACGTTCCCATTTATTAATTTCTTCTGCTTTATTTTTTTCTGAAGTCAGGTATTTAAGAGCATAGAATATTTCCTCAAAATTTTTATTATACTTCTTCTCCAGCTTAATTATTTTTTGATAAAGTTCTTTGTTTGCAAGCGCTGTGTGTCTTATCAATACAAAAGTGCGGATGATAATTATATTTACCTGGATGGCTCTTTCGCTGTTTAATACACTTGAAAGCATGGCAACGCCTTGTTCTGTAAAAGCATAAGGCATTTTTCTTATACCGCCTCTTCCGGAATTCTTTGATATCACAATTTGTGATATCAAAGAATCAAACTCTTTCTTATTTAATTGAAACATAAAATCAGAAGGAAACCTGTGGAGATTGCGTTGAACTGCCTGATTTAATGTTCTTGTTTCTACCGCATACATTTCTGCTAAATCCCGGTCAAGCATAACTTTCATACCCCGGATTTCATAAATCTTATTTTGTATAACTGATAATTGCATAAAAAAATTGGATATCACAAATTGTGATATCAAAAAATAATTGTTTTAATCAAGCTGCTTCTAAAGCCCCTCCTTTGGAGGGGTTTGGGGAGGCTGATTTCTTTTTTGCATATACCGCTGTGGCTTGCCTCACCCACTCACCTTCCTCCCATGCTTTTCTTCTGGCATCAAGTCTTTCTTTATTACAAGGGCCATTTCCTTTTACCACATTCCAGAATTCATCCCAGTTTATTTCTCCAAAATCATAATGCCTTCTTTCTTCATTCCATTTCAGTTTATCATCAGGAAGTATCATGCCCAGGGTTTTAATTTGTCCGGCAATCATATCAACAAAATTCTGGCGCAACTCATCATTGGTCTTTCTTTTTATTTTCCATTTCATACTTTGGTCACTGTTGGTGCTTTCATTGTCTTTTGGGCCAAACATCATCAGCGAAGGCCACCACCATCGGTTGATGGCATCCTGGCACATTTCTTTTTGTTCTTTACTTCCTTTGTTAAGCACTAATAAAATTTCAAAGCCCTGCCGCTGGTGAAAACTTTCTTCTTTGCAAATTCTTACCATGGCTCTTGCATACGGACCATATGAAGTACGGGTGAGCATTACCTGGTTCATAATGGCTGCACCATCTACCAGCCAGCCGATGGCGCCAATGTCAGCCCAGGTAAGTGTTGGATAATTAAAAATGGAAGAATATTTTGCTTTGCCGCTATGCAAATCATTTATCATTTCTTCGCGGCTCATGCCCAGCGTTTCTGCAGCGCTGTATAAATACAAACCATGACCCGCTTCATCCTGAACTTTTGCAAGAAGAATTGCTTTTCTTTTTAAAGAAGGTGCCCTGCTAATCCAATTGCCTTCGGGCAGCATACCCACTATTTCGCTATGTGCATGCTGGCTTATCTGACGGATATTTGTTTTTCTATATGCATCCGGCATCCAGTCTTTGGGTTCAATTTTAATTTCATCTTCAATTTTTTGCTGAAATATATTTTCACAATCATCTGCAGGCATCTGCTTTCAGTTTAGAAAGCAAAATTAATAAAAACTAACGGGTGTTGAAGGCCGATATTGGCCATAAAGGAATTATTTCACCTGCTTCCAGTTTTCTCCTGTTTTTATACGGTGTACCTGCATATCACTTACTTTAAATTTTGCAGCTATTGATTTTAAAGTATTTCCTTTCTTTAATAAATGTTTTATCCGAATCACATTCCCTTTAGTAAGTTTCGCATTTGTAAAAATTCCTTTTTCCTGCATTTGCTTTCTTGCTTTTATTACCCGCGGGCTGCCCTGTGCATGTACAGCAGATTCCTGAAAAGTGCACCAGGCCAGATTGGCATAATGGTTATCTGTTTTTTTATGATTCAGGTGCATGACTACTGTTTCACCTCTTTGTGGTTTTGGTAAAAAATATTCTGCAACCAAACGGTGAGTTAATATGGCTTCATAGCTATACTTACCATTCTTTCTTTTTTTCCGGTAACGCCAGATGGGGTAGCCTTCCTGCAAGGAACAGCGCAGATGGTTGCCATCATTTATTTTTTTAGCAAAACAAACTAACCGGCCATGATTAGAAATAGCGTAGGAGTTACCGAAATGATTCCTGTAAAATGAAATGGTTTTCCATCTTTCTCCTGGAATTGTATTTATCATTCTGTATTTTTTATTTTATATCAAAATCCACAA
>JANOJO010000358.1:0-10973 GCA_031418795.1 Bacteroidota bacterium
TTTTGCCAAATCAATTTCTGTACGGTAAAATTCTTTTCTTACACCGCTTGTATGATGATTGAGTAATGGAACTTTTGCATGAACTAACCAGGGTTTGCGGTTTTTTCTTACTTCATCAATTACATTCTTCATTACCTGATAGCAATAAACAAAATCAGTTCCATCAATCTGAATTTTATTTAATCCTTTAAAACCATCAGCATACTGATATGCATTCATTACTCTTGTTTCTTCAGCCGTGGCGCTTATTCCCCAATCATTGTCCTGCACTAAATAAATTATGGGCAATTGCTTTAGCACAGCAAATTGAAATGCTTCACTCACTTCTCCCTCCGTTACACTTCCATCACCCAGGGAACAAATAACAACCGGCGCCTCGCTATTTTCCCCAACAGAATAAAGTGGCGAATTTATTTTTTCCAGATATTGAATTCCCTGCGCTACACCGGTGGTGGGTATAGCCTGCATTCCTGTTGCACTGCTTTGATGAATGATTTTGGTTTTGTCTTTATCCCTGCTGTTTGGATGCGAATAATAAGATCTGCCACCTGAAAAAGGATCATCAGCCTTGGTAAGCAATTGCAGCATTAACTCATAAGGAGAATAACCAAGCCCCAGTAAAATACTTTCATCGCGGTAATAAGGGCTGATATAATCACAATTTTTTAAATGAAAAGCAGTGGCAAGTTGAATGGCTTCATGCCCGCGGGATGTGGAATGAACGTATTTACAAACCTGGCGATGTTCATCATAAGTATCTGTCATTGCTTTTGCACAACACATCAAACGGAAAGCTTTCAATAAAATATCTTTTTCAATCATGCGGCGGCAATTGTGAACAAAAATATGATGAACACGGCAACGAAAAATAAAAAGCCGCCGTAATTAAACAGCGGCCTTTGCAGTTGGTTTTGGTTACGCCCCGAAAATAAGACACCGGGGTCTGTATATTCTATTTTACTACTAACTCTAATAAAGAATCGTCTTCAATGAAAGCTTCAATTTCATCTCCTACTACCAGCTCTCCAACACCTGCGGGTGTGCCTGTGAAAACAAGGTCGCCAATATTTACTGAAAAATAATTTGAGATATAAGAAACCACTTTATCAAAATCGTGAATCATCAGCCCTGAGTTTCCCTGTTGTACAAGTTCTTTATTTTTGTACAGGCAAAAATTAATATCCTTTTTATTTTTAATGGCCGTCATCAGTATCCATTTTCCCACCGCAGCCGAGTTGTCCCAGGCTTTTGCTTTTTCCCAGGGCAGTCCTTTTTCTTTTAATTCATTTTGAATATCCCTGGCGGTAAAATCAATACCGGTTGAAATAGCATCATAATATTTATTGGCAAATTTTTCCTGGATGTATTTACCATTTTTACTGATGCGTAAAACCAACTCACATTCATAATGCAGTTCATTTGTAAACTCAGGATAATAAAATGGTGTATGAGGCTGCAACAAAGCGCTTTTCGGTTTCATAAAAATAACCGGCTCATCAGGTACTTCATTACCCAGTTCTTTTGCATGAGCGACAAAATTCCGGCCAACACAGAAAATTTTCATTTGAAATGTTTTTAATTAAATACATCGGATACAATGCAAAGAAATGTTCATCCCATATATTCATGGCTTCAGTAAAACATTGGATTTTAAAAAGGGGAAATTGGTCAGGGCTGCTAAAGTAAGTAATCAGGTGGATATAACATAATGAAATGATGGATTATTTCCGTTGATATTTAAATGTTCGTTACAGGCCATCAGCCAAATCTTGTGTCAATATACTACCTTAGATTATCTCTTTACAAATGAACGGGCAATTAAAAAAAATACAGCAACAAATAATTAACCGTCTGAGAAGCGGGCTGAATCCCCGCCTCATTTATCATAACCTGCAGCATACACTTGATGTAATGAAGCAGGCTGAAACTATTGCAATTAGTGAAGGAATAGGTAATGGCCATGAAACTGATTTATTAAATCTGGCAGCAGCCTGCCACGACAGCGGCTTTCTTCATACTTATAAAAATCATGAAGAAAAAAGTTGTGAAATATTCAAGAATGAAATTGGCATAAACTTAAACAACGCCGGCATAGAAATAGTGTGCGGAATGATTATGGCAACAAAAATTCCACAATCACCAAAAACATTACTGGAAAATATTTTATGTGATGCCGATCTGGATTATCTCGGCAGAAATGATTTTGAACCCATCAGCAAAAACCTGTATAAAGAATTTATTGATTTTGAAATAATCAGTGAGCAGGATAACTGGAATGAAATACAAATAAATTTTTTTGAATCACATCACTATTTTACGCAAACTTCTTTGAACAAAAGGAATTTTAAAAAACAAGAACACCTGCTTTTATTAAAAGCCGGAACCAGCAGGCCATCATGATCAGGAAAACCCATTTACACAAATTACTCAATGTACGTTCTTCGGAATGGAACTTAGTGACAAAACTATTTTGGCTGCAGTTTTTTCAAAGTACAGGCATTGCATTTTTCTTCACTGCATCGTTTTCAAATTTTCTTGATAGCTTTCCGGCTACTGAACTTGCCTGGGTAATGATCCTTTCATTTCCATTGCTGTTTATTACAGGCTGGCTGTTTAATAAATTTGAACACAAGTGGAATTTATCAAAGTTGGGAGCAGCTACCATTATTTCTATGGCGGCAAGCATTCTTTTATTTCAGATTGCAAACCAGTATATAAATGCAGAGAAGTTTTATTATTTCATGTTTGCCTGGTACTATGTTTTATACTTAGCGAGTAATCTTTGTTTTTGGAGTATCACCTCCACACTGTTTGATGTGAGGCAAAGCAAACGGTTATTTTCTGTGATAAGTGCAGGAGATATTCCGGCAAAATTTATTGGCTACACAGTTGCTTACTTATTTGTAAAAACTGTTGGCACCAACAATTTACTCTGGCCGGCAATACTATTTATGCTTTGTTCACTTCCTTTTTTATTTCGCCTGTCAAAGTTGGGTGTTATAAAACATCATCATCACAACCAGCAGCCTGACTTTACAGTAAGCAGCTCAGGCAACAAACTTATGGGCGTTATAAAAAGATTTACTTTGAATACACTTATCCGGCGTGTAGCCATTCTTAGTTTTCTTATTTCCTGCTGCCTTGCAATCATCAATTATGCTTTTTATACAGAAGTAAAAGAAGGAAATCCTGATGATAAATCATTATCCAATTTTATACTATTATTTCTTGCCGGTTCGCAGATCATTGCCCTGCTTGTAAAACTTATATTTACCAGCCGCATTACCACCTCACTGGGTATAAAAAAATCGCTGCTGATAACTCCCCTGGTTTTACTGATGCTGCTTGCATTTATTATTTCTGCCGAAATGTTTATGGGCAATCACAAAATAATATTTTATGTATTTGGCGGCGCCGCTATTACTATTGAAGTATTAAGAACCGCTATTAATACGCCGGTTTTTCTTGCAGTCATGCAGCCGCTAAACCACATTGAAAAATCAAAAGCTCACGCAATCGTGAAAGGCATCATGGATCCTTTTGCTTTTTTAATTTCCGGCACATTGCTTCTCTTACTTACAAAATTTATGAGTGGCGCCGGCTTATTAGGAATATGTATTGTACTGATGACATTTACACTTGCATGGATACTCTCCATACTACTTGTAAATAAATCTTATCATCATCTTTTATTAAAAACCATCAGCAGCCGGTTTTTCAGCCAGGATGAGTTTTCATTATCTGAAGAAGATATACAAAAACAAATAAAAAAGAAAATTGAAACTGGCAATGACCTGGAGGTTATTAATATTCTGCAAATGCTGAATAGCGAGGTAGGCGCTGAAAGTAAAGAGTTAATTTTTTCATTGCTCGATCATCCTTCGGATAATGTGAAGAAAGAAACTATTCTTCTAATTGGCAGCCGGAATTTAAAAGGTGCAACCTCAAAACTTTATTGGCTCGCAAATCATTCTCTTCAAAAAGAAGTGAGATGGCTGTCTGTACAGGTGATTTGCAAAGAAGAAAACAGTCATGCACATCAAAAACATTTTATTCATGATCATGATCCTCATGTAAGATCGGCTGCGCTATCCGGCATGTTACTTTCCCCTGATCAGCAGGCACAAGACCAGGCAGAAGAAATTATTTCAAATCTTTTTCTTTCAGATAAAAGTGATGATAAACTTTCAGCAATTTTTATTTTAGATACGGTAAAAGAATATTATTCACACCCCATGCACCAGCAATTTTTTAAAGAAGCGGGAGAAATAAAAATAAAAGCCATTGCTGCTGTGGGCAAATCTGCATCGCCTGAACTATTGAACAATCTCTTTCTTTTATTTTCTGAAAATCAAAGACAGGCGTCAGATGCACTTCAGGCTGCCGGCGAAAAATCTGTTGCTGTCATTTATTCAAACATTTCTTCTTCTGATTTTCCAAAACAATTAAAAGAAAAACTTATTAGCCTTCTTGGTAAAATTGGCGGACAGCAATCACATCATGCTTTAATACAATTATTGGGAAAAAATAATGAAGATACTGCCGCTATTGTAAAAGCATTGTACCGAAGCCACTATAAATGCAGCCCTGATACACAAACCAGGTTAGAAAATATAAGTGCAGCGTATATTATTTATGGTGTGGAGTTACTTTACATGCAAAAATATTTGCAACCCGGCCATCCCAATTTTTCTGAGTTGATTCATTCATTAGAACTGGAACTGCTGGAAATAAGAAATGTACTGCTGAGTATTTTCGGATGCCTTTATGATCGTAAAAACATATTTAAAATCAGGCAGGGGCTTGATATGAAAAAGAAAGAATCTGCAGCCAATGCCATGGAGATCATTGAGCTGATTGTAAGAAAAGACCTGGCTTCTGATTTCAATATTCTTTTTGAGCAAACAGATATTGATCAGCGGTGCTATTTGCTGAAATCTTTTTTACCCCATGAAGAACTGCAGAAGGCAACAAATATTCTGGAACGGATATTAGATGAAAAACCAATTGAATATTCATCCTGGACAAAAGCATACTCCATGTATATTTCAAAAAAACACAGCATCCATGTAAATCCTGAATTGATTAAAAAGTTTACATCTTCTTCAAATATTCTGCTTCAGGAAACAGCCTGGTATGCAAAACTAAATCATTAATTTTATGTTATGGAACACAGCAATGCAAGCCGGCTGATACTTATTGAAAAAGTGTTGATATTAAAATCACTGAATCTTTTCAGGGATACACCTGAAAACATTCTGGCCGACCTTGCGCCGCTGATGAAAGAAAAAGAATACGAGAAAGGCTCAGTTATTTTTAATGAAGGTGAAACAGGTGATTGCATGTACATTATTCACCAGGGAACAATCAGGATTCATAAAGACAAAACTACATTTGCAACTCTGCACGAAAAAGAAGTGTTTGGAGAACTTTCTTTATTAGATGCTGATACCCGATCAGCAACTGCAACTGCAGAAACAGATTGTATGCTATTTAAAATAGATCAGGAACCATTTTATGAATTGCTGGATGAACGGCCCGAAGTTGCAAAAGGTTTTATTAAGATATTATGCAGCCGGCTGCGGATTATGAATGAAAAATCAATAACCAAATGAGGATGTATTTATAAACTGAATTCTAAATTGTTTGCTTCATTCATTGTCAGGCTGATGCCTCTTGCAGCAAAACTTTCAATCACATCCATACATTTTTCTATCTTGAATTTTACTAATGGTTCTTCTTCTTTATTCCATTTACTAAGTACAAAATCCACCTGCCTGCCTTTAGCATAATTATTTCCAATGCCAAATCTTAATCGCGGATAATCTCTGGTACCAATTATGGCTTCAATGCTCTTTAATCCATTATGACCGCCATCGCTGCCTGTCGGCCTCATTCTCATTTTATTTAATGGCAAGGCAATATCATCAAGTATCACTAAAATATTTTCAGCAGAAATTTTTTCTTTATCCATCCAGTATTTTACAGCGCTGCCACTCAGGTTCATAAACGTGGTGGGGCAAATGCAGATAAATTTTTTCCCTTTCCATTTTATTTCAGCAGTTAATGCCAGCCTGCCTGTAGTAAGAGTGCCACCATGTTTATTTACAAAAGCATTTACCACATTAAATCCAATATTATGACGGGTTTGAGCATACTCATTTCCAATATTTCCCAGACCAACAATTAAAAATTTCATATTTCAATTTCAAGAATTCAAATATCGGTGTAAAAAACAAAAAACCTCCGGTCGGGAGGTTTTAATAAATTATATAAATGAAATTAATACTTGATAACCGGATACGTTTTTCTAATGCCATCCTGAATAATTACCAGGAAGTATGCTCCGGTTTGCAGTTTACTTAAATCTATATTGAATTGGTTTATTCCTTTATTGCAATTCAGGGATTCCAATAACATAGTTCTGCCAGCTACATCCACAATATTCATTTGAACTATGCCTTGCTTTGTTGTTTCAATATTCAACCTGAATATATCCTGCACAGGATTTGCAAATACAACTTTGAATTCCTGTAAATTATTCCGTTCAATTTTTATTACGCGGCTATAAGAAATTAATTTATGAATATCCACTTGTTTCAGCCTGTAATAGCCAATTTGCAAAGGACTATTATCATTGAATGAATAGGAAATTTCACTTTGGGAATAAAGCCGGCCGGAAATTCTTCCAATAGCAATAAAGCTGATGCCATCATTTGATCTTTCTATTTCAAAATAATTATTATTTTCTTCTGATGTAGTTACCCACCGAAGCAGGTTATGTTGTACACCTTTCCAACCCTCAAAATATTTAAGCTTTACAGGTAGCGGCACCGAGTTAATTGCCTGAATACTGTACTTACAATTAGAACCTGCAAAACCATCTATGGCCACACTTATAACTGTACCCGCAGTTAATGCCGGAGTGGTTGCAATGATCGTTCCGCCTGAAGAGCCTGTTTGTGCAACACAGTTTAGCGAACTAAGACTTCCGCAACTGCCTGTAAAAAATCCTATTTGAAAACCATAATCATTATTGCCGGGAAAATTTGCGTTATCACAATTCATGCTGCTGATAATTATTGAAGTGGTGCCGGTAGTAAGTACAGTGAATGAATACCAGGATGTGTTTTCTAACGAGCCGGCACATAAACTTGCAGGCGTAACTTCGGTAGACCCGGTATTGCAGGTATTATTATCTGCATACAAAGTCGCATCAATTGCCGTGGCACCAGCACAAAGATTATTAGTTGGTGTATTGTATTTACCACAGATTTGTATGGTGCCGGTAAATCCATTTTCAGTTCTTACCCGCAAATAATAAGTTGTGTTTGCCACTAAATTACTCCACCAAAGATTTGAACCCCACACACCACTACCATCAGTCATACAGATACTTTGATAAGCATCACCACCTGTGGGTGTACCAGCCGTGCAACCAGAAAACAAAACAGCTTCCAATTTTACACCGGCTACTGAAGTAATCATGTCAAGTAAAACACACTCGGGTGTGGCATTGGTTGTAAATCTAAAATAAGTTACACGGCCATTGCCACCGAAACCTGAACCGGTGCAATGGATAGAACTTCCTGTAGTTGTGGAAACACTATAACTATTGCAGGTTCCATTTAATGGAATTGTAATTGCATTAGTACAGGTAGTACCCTGAGCAAATACATAGTTGCTGCAAAAAATAAATGCAATAAAAATAGAAAACCACTTGTGCGAATTCATTAGTACGGATTTAACTATAAAAAAATATTCAGTTAAATACCGGATTTTAAAAAAGATAAGTCTTGAATAGGAAGGATAATAATTGGTGGCAAATCACTTCTGTAGTGGGTGGTAAAAGTAATTCAATAAAACCCTGGTGCAAACAAAATCCCATACTATTTGGTATGGGATTTTTACTATTAAGTTTAAAAAATAAAAAATTATTTCTTTCCTTTTCCTTTTCCTTTCTCTTTTTCTTTGACAGGTGCAGGTGCGGCAGCAACAGGTGCAGCAGGAGCGGCAGCAGCACCAGCAACAGGAGCAGCGGTAGTAGCAGCGGCTTCTTCCTGTTTCAACTGACGGGTTAAACCAACTGATGCAATAGGAATACGTGGTGAATTCAAAATTTCATACTGTTCAATTTTTACATCTTCCACACGAACATTTCCATTCAGTTCCAGGTTATCTACTTTTACTTCTATTTGCTCTATCAGATATTTTGGATAAGTTTTTACTTTCAATGATTTCATTTTGATTGTAAGTTTTCCGCCATCCTTTACACCTATTGGGATTCCAGTAAAATTCAACGGAATGGTTGCAATCACTTTTTTATCTTCAACAAGTTCAAGCAAGTCTATATGAATTAACTTGTCAGTTATTTTATCAAACTGAAGATCTTTCATAATACATGTGTAAGTACTGCCATTCAACTTTACTTCTGCAAGCTGAAAGTTTGGTGTATATACCAGTGTTTTAAAAGCTATGGAAGGAGCAGCAAAGCTGATTTCCTTTTCACCGCCATAAATTACACCGGGCACCAGATCCTGAGAGCGAATTTGCCGGGTGGCTTTCTTCCCGGTTTCGGTCCTCAATTGTCCTTCGATTGTAATTGTTTTCATTTTTTATGTTGTTTATTTAGTTACTCTTTTTTATGAATCGCTGCGTTGAGAATGTACAAACAAACTGGTAATACTTTTATTCTCAAATGCATTTCTGATGGCTACTGCAAAAAGTTCGGCTACAGAAATCACTTTTATTTTAGGGCTGGTATGTTTTAATGGAATAGTATCACAAATAACCAGCTCATCCAGCACACTGTTCTCAATATTTTCAAAAGCCTTGCCGCTCAGTACCGGGTGAGTAATCAATGCTCTTACACTCCTGGCGCCTTTTTCCATTAAAAGAGCCGCACTTTTTGCCAACGTACCACCCGTATCACATATATCATCAATAATCACTACATCCCTGTCTGTTACCTCGCCAATTACCACCATGCTTGCTATTTCATTTGCCCTTTTTCGATGCTTGTCGCAGATTACCATTTCTGCTTCAAAATAACTGGCTATTTCCCTTATCCTGTTTGCGCTTCCCACATCGGGGGCGGCGAAGGTAAGGTTTTCAAGTTTCAGATTTTCTATGTAAGGAATAAAAATGGCATGGCTATCCAGATGATCAACAGGTATATCAAAATAACCCTGAATCTGCGGGGCATGCAGGTCCATTGTAATTACCCTGTTAGCTCCTGCCGCCGTCAACATATTTGCAACCAGTTTACTCCCAATTGCCACACGAGGTCTGTCTTTTCTATCCTGGCGGGCATAGCCGTAATAGGGAATAACGGCAATGATTTTATAGGCTGATGCTCTTTTTGCAGCATCAATCATTAAAAGCAGCTCCATCAGGTTGTCAGAAGGCGATTGAGTGCTTTGAATTAAGAATACAATGTCGCCGCGGATACTTTCAAGAAAAGTAGTCTGAATTTCTCCATCACTAAACCGCTGGATATTTATTTTTCCAAGCTTGCAGCCGTAGCTTTTACAAATTTGTTCGGCAAGCTTTAGTGAGCCGCTGCCGGCGAATATTTTAGCTGATGACATGGCCGTAAAATAATTCCAAAGGGATTTCTTTGGAGCGGCGAAGATAATACTTCAACACCAATTGGCGGGAAGCCTTTCAAAATGGATTGGAAAAAATTGATAGCTATTTTACAGAAGCCACTACTGTATTTTTTAAATCAGGTTCTGCAGGTTTTTGATTTTTATTACTGCTAACACTTCCTGCGGATGAATTGCAACTGTAGAATACTGAAGAGCAAATAAAAATTGAGAAGAACAGGGCAACAATATACACACCGGCAAAAAATAAAATAGGATGCAGAGCGCCTACAGATGAAGTAGATTTTCTTTTCATAGGATTTTGGTTTTATTTTTCAAGGGGTTTGGATTTTTCAATACACTAATTTGAACAAGGGTTCAAACTAGTATTTGATAAGCCTAAATTATTTGTTAACCTTTGGGCATGCAAGAGCAGAAATACTCAATAAAACAATGGGCAAAAGACGATAGGCCAAGAGAAAAATTACTTGCCCACGGCGCAGAAACATTGAGCAACTCAGAGTTGCTGGCTATCCTGATAAACCATGGTACAAAAAATAAAAGCGCTATTGAACTTGCAAAAGAGGTATTGGTTCTTGGAAAAAATAATCTACAGGAGCTGGGCAAACTAAGCTTGAAAGAACTGATGAAGATAAAAGGCATTGGTGAAGCCAAAGCCATTACAATTGCAGCGGCTCTTGAAATAGGAAGAAGAAGACAGGCCTCTGAGGCTTTGGAAAAAAAAGCAGTAAGCTCGTCAAAAGAAATTGCAGAATTTTTACAGAGTAAAATAAAAGACTACCGCAGAGAGGTGTTTGCCGTATTATTTTTAAACCGTGCAAATAAAGTAAATCATTTTGAAATAATCAGCGAAGGTGGAATAACCGGAACTGTAGCAGACCCCAGGATAATTTTAAAAAAAGCTTTGGAAGAAGATGCAGTAAGTATTGTTTTATGTCACAATCATCCTTCAGGAAGTTTAAAACCAAGCCGGGCGGATGAAGAACTTACTAAAAAAATTAAAGAAGCAGCAAAGTATTTCGACATCGCAGTAGTTGATCACATCATAGTAAGCGATCAGGGTTATTATAGTTTTGCAGATGAAGGGATTTTATGAGTCGGGAGTCGGGAGTTGGGAGAAGGGAAAGTGTTGTAAATTAAAAAATTATTCTCGACTAACGACTCCTGCCTAACTACTCCCGACTCTTTCTAAGCCTGAGCAGTTGGCCCTCCAAAATGCATGGGAATTTGTATTTCTTCTAAATCTTTAATAGAACCATTTGCAGCTTCATATCTTGATATATTTTCGGTAAGGGCTTTCATAAATCTTTTTGCATGTTGCGGAGTAAAAATTATTCTTGACTTTACTTTACTCTTGGGTGTACC
>JANOJO010000359.1:0-4831 GCA_031418795.1 Bacteroidota bacterium
GAAATTAAAAAACTGGAAAGAAAGTCTTGAGATCTGCATCAATAAAATGTCCGAAAGGTCATGAAGGACTCTCCAATGGAGTTCTTCGGGACCTTCGGAGACACCGTTGGAGAAATAAAATCAGTAAAGCATTTTTTTTAAATAACAGCATTTTTTTTTCCACCTCTGTATTAATTTTTTCAACAATTAATATTTGTGAATAATAATTTGCATACATTAACTGAGAAATTTTTTCCTGGACATTCTAAAAACAACTGCTATGAATTTAAAAACTGCTTTATTAAACATTGCCTGCTTTATTTCTCTCAGCTTTTTTTTTAGCTGTTAGAACTAATGCACAGGTAACAACTGCCACTATAAGTGGCACCGTTAAAGATGCAAAAGGCATATCCCTTGCATCGGCCACTGTCATTGTTGAATACCCGGATGCGGGTATAAAACAAACTTTAACCACCCGCGGTGATGGACGTTTTACCGTACCCAACCTCAGAGTTGGCGGGCCGTATAAAGTAACTGTGACCCATGTTGGCCATCAGGAAAGTGTTACTGAAAATATTAATCTTGAGTTGGGACTTAACAATACAATTGATGTTGTGATGGAGTCAAATGTAGCTCAACTTACCGGTGTTACACTTCTTTCCCGTTCCAAAATATTTGATGATAAAAGAACAGGGGCATCAACGAATATAAATAACAGATTGATAAAAGCATTGCCAACCATTTCCCGTTCTGCTGATGATTATCTCAGATTAACGCCATCTGCATCTGCTACATATAACGGAATTTCATTTGCCGGAAGAAACGGCCAATACAATAATTTTTCTTTGGATGGTGCTGTATTTAATAATCCGTTTGGATTGGATGCACCCACACCTGGTGGGCAAACAGGTGCACAACCAATTTCATTAGATGCAATAGATCAGATACAAGTAAACCTTGCGCCTTATGATGTAACACAGGCCGGATTTACCGGGGCAGGGGTAAATACAGTTACAAAATCTGGTAATAATTATACATCCGGTACTGTATATGCTTTTTTTAGAAATAAAGGATTGACCGGAAAAAAAGTAGATGGAAGCAAGCAGGCTATTTCTGATTTGAAACAATTGCAGGCTGGTTTTACACTCGGCGGTGCTTTTGTAAAAAATAAACTTTATTATTTCGTCAGTTTTGAAATAGACAACAGAACCGATGCTGCCAGCAGTTACAATTCTCAGAATGCTTCCAATGCCGGCAAACCAAATACATCAAGAGTGCTGGAATCTGATATGATTGCTGTGAGTGCTATTTTGAAATCAAAGTTTAATTATGAAACAGGGCCTTACCAGGGTTTTACCCATAAACAACAAAGTAAAAAATGGCTTTATAAAATGGATTGGAATATTAATGCAGAAAACAAACTCACATTTACTTATAATGGATTGGATGCTACAAAAGAAAAACCAGCACATCCGAGTGCTATTGGCAGAAGAGGTCCGGATTATACGACACTTCAATTCAGAAATTCAGGTTATGAAATTGTAAATAAACTTCATTCGTTTGGCGCAGAATTGAAATCAAATTTTGGTGGACGATCTGCCAACAAACTCAGGTTGGTTTATACAAGTTTTCGTGACAGAAGAAATCCATTCTCCTCTGCATTTCCTGTCATCAATATTTCAAAATTTAATTCAAGATATATTGTAGCAGGACATGAGCCATTTTCTATAAACAATACATTGGATCAGGATGCTTTTCAGGCAACCAATGACTATAATATTTTTGCAAAAAATCATACCATTACACTTGGCGCCTCTTACGAATCATTTAAGTTTTCAAATTCTTTTAATATAACAGGGTATGGTTTCAATATGTTTTTGGGTGATGTGGATATAGCCACATTTACCACCAATGTGCCCACAAGTGCTCCATTATGGTTTGGAGTTTTTAACCTTGACCAGTTTGTAACTTATGCAACAAACAGGGGGGCAGCAGATAAATGGAATGTTTATAATGTTTCTGTAGGACAAATATCTGCTTATGTACAGGACGAATGGCAGGCTGCTGATCATTTTAAATTGACTTATGGAATACGAATAGATAAACCTGTTTATAACAATGCATCACTTCAGACTCCAAATAACCAGGAAAATGTTTTTGCACCTAATGCAGGAACATTTTTAGGTTCTTACGCAAGTGGTTCACCCACTATTTCAAATAATAATAACATCACGATATTTGATGCAGACGGAAAGCAAATTACGAATGGCAAGGGAAAAGATTTAGACAACCTTCAATTACCTAATGGGAAGGTGCTGTTTTCTCCAAGAGTTGGTTTTAATTGGGATGCGAAAGGAGATAAAACTTTACAAATTCGTGGTGGCTCAGGTTTATTCACAGGCAGGTTTCCATTTGTATGGGTGGGCAATCATGTTGGTAATCCATCAAACGATTTTTATTGCGTAACGGATAGAAATTTTAAATGGCCCCAGGTTTGGAGAACTAATATTGGTACTGATTTTAAATTAAAGCCGGGTCCGATTTTCTCAGTTGATATAGCTTATACTAAAGATGTAAATGCCATGATGGTAAGAAACTATAAATTAGGAAAACCATCAGGCACATTAAACTCAGGTGCTGCCGGCGACAAACGTAAATTTTACCTGGCAACAGATCAGGGTGCGGTAAACACTTATGTTTTTACAAATACAAAAGTTGGCGATCAGTTTAATGCAAGCCTGCAGGCGCAGCATACTTTCAAAAAGGGATTGTATTTCATGGCGGGATATAATTATTTAGTTGCAAAAGATGCAAGTTCTGTTTCTGCAGAAATTTCCGGAGATGCATTTGACAGAAACCCTGTTTTAAATAATGCCAACGAAGCAATTTCTTCTCCTTCTTTATATGGAAACACTCACCGCTTTATCTTAGTGGCATCGCAAAAGTGTGAGTATGGAAAAAATAAAAAACATGCAACTACCATTTCATTATTCGGTGCGTGGACTTCCGGCAACAGATATGGATATGTATATGGTGGCGATATTAATAATGACGGCACCAGCACAAACGATATCATGTATGTGCCTTTAGATGCAGAAATAAATGCAATGAACTTTGCTCCGGTAACAGATGTAAACGGAAACGTACAATCTGCCGCAGCACAGCGGGCCGCTTTATTGCAATTCATCAACCAGGATGAATACCTGAGTGGATTGAAAGGTCAGTACACAGAAAAATATGGCGCCATTACTCCCGGTTTCAGCCAGGTGGATCTGCGTATTTTGCAAGACCTGAAATTTAAAACTGGAAAAACATATAAGACAGTTCAGTTCAGCATTGATGTACAAAATATAGGAAATATGCTGAGCAGTAAATGGGGTGTTCGCAAGTATGCCACTACTTCCGGTTATTATCAGCCGGTAGGTGTGAGTTTATCAGGTAATACGCCAACTTATTCTTTTGATCCATCACAGAAAACAACATTTGTTTCAAGCCCGGATTTACAAAGCCGCTGGCAGTTACAGTTTGGTTTCAGGTATATTTTCTAAATTATTTTTTGTAAAGAATAATAAAACCCGCTATTTTTTTGGCGGGTTTTTCTTTTTACATTTTATTGCTCTTTGCATCGTGCTTCTTCCTGCATTTTTATTTTATCATCAATATGCCGCCACCTGTATCTTGCACTCCATTTATGATTACCGCCCAATGCTGCTGTTGCAATCATATCACCCAATACTGGCCCCATTTTAAATGCATGTCCGCTGCCACCTGATCCAATTGTGAGGTTTTTTATTTCCGGATGATTGTCTATCCAGAAATGGCTATTCAAAGTATCTGTATAACAACATCGCCGTGTATAAACTATCGGATCGTTTGCAAGAGCAGGAATTGATTTTTGTAAAAATGTTCTTAACTCTTCAATATCTTTTTCATAAACTACCCGTTCATCTTTTTCAGGATCATTTATTGGCAAACCAATTCCATGATTGGCAATTTTTACAACTTTATCTTTTGGGTGCAATGGAAAACCATACCAGCCGGTGTTGGAAATATCAGCAGCAAAAACTGGAAATTTTGGATTAGTAAACAATTCAGGATTGGATGGCAGTAAATGAAAAACCGGGTGACCTGTTATTTTCATATAGGGTTTTAGATCAGGTACAAGAAAAGGAGTGAGGTTACCTGCACATACGATTACATGCCCGGCATAAAACGTTTTTCCTTCTTTTGTTTTTACACCCGATGCTTTATTTTTTTCAATTATTATTTCATCGGCAGTTTGTTCTTCATGCACATCAACGCCAAATTGCATGGCATATTTTGCAAGTGTTTCAACCACTCTGCCAGATTCTGCAAATCCACCAACTGAATGAAAAAATCCATCTGAGTAAAGATGGTGATTAAATGCAGGAAATTTTTTTGCCACTTCTCCAGGTTTAATCCGTTCTGGTTTATATCCTTTTTTTAAAAGATTAAAATAACTGGCCGCTTCAAAATTTTTTGATTCAGCATCCAGTAAACTTTTTGATAAAAGAAGAAATCCGGTTTCATGATAAAGTGAATCATGAAAAAAATTATTCCATTCTTTCCATTTTATAATGCACTCAGCGGCCATATCCATATACTCTTCATCAGTGCCATATTCCATTCTTATTATTTTGCTGATGTCAGTTGATTCAGCCAGCGGGTGTGGAATTTTTCCGGGATTAATAATGGCAACGGAGTATTTTTTTTTACAAAGTTCAATAGCGGTTGTAATGCCGAAGATGCCGGCGCCTAAAACTAAGAAGTCGTATTTTTTTTGGTTGCTCATTTTATAGTTCAAAATACAACTAAACCCAGTTCATAAAAA
>JANOJO010000360.1:0-3696 GCA_031418795.1 Bacteroidota bacterium
ATGACCTGAGTTTTCCCAATAAATAAAACTTTCCTTTGGTTTTTTTCATAGTCAGGGAAAAATGCTATGGATACAAAATCAATATCACCATCTTTATCAAAATCGGCAGGTATAGCTTTTTGAATGCCGTACACAGGAAAAACTTTTTCCTCAAACTTGTTTTTTCCGTCATTTACAAATATCCTTATGCCATGATATGCCTTTAATGAAACTGAATAATCTGCATTATCCCCGTTCGTAGTAAATATATCCATATAGCCATCTTTGACAGCACTGTTGACCATGAATTTTTATCAAGAAGCCCTGGTTCGGGAAAACGATGACAGGATGCACAAAATATTTTTGCCAGTGCTTCACCTTCTTTAATGTTTGTTTTGTTCTGGTTCTGACAGGAAAAAATAATATTCGACAGGAAAGATACCAGTAAAATAAAAGCTAAATGAATTTTCCGCATTGTACTAAAAATTGAATTGCCGTTTTTTTCCCTGCCCGTCAGTTATGCTGATTGATTTCACTTCCGGACCGGCAGTTATATACCTGCCAGACTGAGAATAAAAAGAACTGCCAAAATAAATTTCCCTTTTTTGCTGTTTGCCATTTTTATAAACAAATGTTGCCGCAACATCATTGGAATTAACTTCTATTGTCTTTCCTTTTGTACTATTCTCAAAAAAAAGCAGCGGGCCCTGGTTTTGCGAAGCAACAACCAATAATTTATCCGAAGCTGATTTTAACTGTACGAGGCTTTTGCCATCACCCGGAATATAGAATCCTGTCTGTCCCGGTTGCATGGGTGTAAAGTTTCCATTTCCATCACCTTTCAAAACCAATCCACTGAATGCATCGTACCTGCCGGTTGATATTTCAACACCAAAATCATTTCCATTAAGAATGATATCAAGATTAGAATCGCCATCCACATCCTCTGCTATCATTGCAAATACGGCTGATAGTTGTGCTTCTGCAGGTAGTGGAAATATTTCAAATTTTCCTTTGCCATTATTTTTCAGGTAACAGCTGGCAAGATTATCTGCGTGGAGTTTCAATGAATTTTTTATTTCATCTTTTGTTAATACATCCGATATTGGAGCAATTGCATACTTATTGTAATTTGTAAACCTGGCTTTGAATGTTATCATTTGTTTTATCATATCATCCCTTCCAAAAGCAGGAAATTCCTGCATTTTTCCATTTACAGCAGGAAGAAATACACTTGGAATGGCATCATACCCGCCATCGCCATTAAAATCATTTGCATATATACGGGCCGGGTAAGCAGGACTTGCTTTGTAAAAAGAATTTAAGCCAGCATTACCAGCCACATAATCTATATCGCCATCATTATCAAAATCACCGGAGACCAGGCTATTCCACCAACCATTTGTATGTTGCAAACCCGTAGATTCAGTAACATTTTCAAACTTACCATTTGTGTTTTTTAAAAAAGTAACAGGCATCCATTCTCCTGTTAAAATTATGTCAGTCCACCCGTCATTATCAAAATCTGTCCATAGCATATCACAGGTAAGGCCGATATTTTTTAATGATGGGGCTACAGATTCAGTAACATCCGTAAATTTTGGTTTTCCTTTTTTACTGTCGTTTCTTAAAATCTGAGAAGCCGCCGGCAATGGATATTTTTCCGGCACCACTCTTCCGCCGATAAACAGATCCAGATCGCCATCCCGATCATAGTCTGCCGCTTTTACACAACTTTTACTGATGATAGAATTGGGGATGACTAAACTGTCTGCAATAAAATTGCCGTTTCCAGTATTTATATAAAACCTGTCTTTATAATTTTCAGAATTATACCGGTTTTCATATCCACCGCCTGCAATATAGAGATCAGGATCGTTGTCATTATCAGCATCAAATAATAATACCCCGGCATCTTCTTTCTTCTTCGTGTTCATGTCTGCAACCGGGTCTAAAATTTTTTCAGAAAATTTTCCATTTGATTGCTGTACAAAAAAACTTCCGGAATACCCGTAGGAACCGCTCACAAAAAAATCTTCCAACCCATCCCTGTTAATATCCCCTACTGCTATGGCAGGACCATACTGACTGAATTTGTGGGGAAGTAATTTTTGAATATTAAAATCGATATAGTCTCGTTCTTTATGAATATATTTTACACCTGTTGTTTTTGTAACATCCTTAAATAAGTAAGCGGCATTACCTGTACCAACAATTTTATCCGGAATTTTTCCTGCTTTTGTTATAGTAAGAACCTGGTTGGTTTTTATGTTTTGCAAGATCTGTACTTTACCATCTGGCCATGTAATTTTTATTTCATGTACAAGGCTATCTGCACCAAGACCAAAATGAATGTACCGTTCCATAGAAGACAGGTATCCCCTGTATGTTGTGTTTTCGTGTATTTGTTGCTTACTGCCATATGTTATTTCCACAAAAGAACCCAGTGCCTGCTCATTACCCTTATCTCCTTTTAATAAAATTCTTAAATAATTATTTTTCTTTCCTTCAGCTTCATTAGAATTGTTTCTGAACACCGAAGCAGAGTCATTGATATTATTTACAACATAATCCAGGTCTCCGTCATTATCAAGATCAGCATAAGCAGCGCCGTTTGAAAAAGAAACATCCGTTATTCCCCATTGGGATGTTACATTTGAAAAAGTAAGATCGCCATTATTACGAAATGCATAATTTTTCAGTTTTACAGAAGGGATTTGTTCCAGTAACATTTCTTTTGGAGCATAGTTTTTTGTATTGCCGCGGTAAGCAATAAAATCATGATCAGTTACATCTCTTGGAAAACCATTTGTGATTATAATATCCCTGTAACCATCGTTATCAAAGTCTGCCACAAGGGGAGCCCAGCTCCAATCAGTTGCAGCAATATTGGAATAAAATCCTATATCGGCAAATATTGGATGTGATAACGAATCAGCACCCGGGCTATTGCCCAAATTCAACTGCAGTGTATTTCTCACATACTGGTACTCATAATTAAATTCCTTTGTGTTGAGGTATGAAGAATAATTGTTTGGATTCAACATCATTTTTTTTCTGAAATTATCTTCCGGCAGCATATCCAATGCAATTATATCCTGTAAGCCATCATTATTTATATCTGCAATATCATTGCCCATGGCAGAAAAACTGGTGTGTTTAAAATACTCTGCTGCACGGTTGGTAAAGGTTCCGTTTTTATTATTGATGTATAAAAGATCATTAGAAATATAATCGTTGGTTACGTAAATGTCGGGCCATCCATCCCTGTTAATGTCTGAAATATGAACTCCTAATCCAAATCCTTCAATCAGGATCCCTGCCTGCTTCGAAACATTCGTGAATACAGGGTGATTCAAAGAATCGTTCCAGTCATTTCTATATAACCGATCTGTGCCCTGCGAACTTCCATCAACAATTTTTGGATGATACTTATTGGGAAAACCTTCCGGATCTATTTTATTAACCAGTACATACAAATCAAGATCACCATCCCTGTCATAATCAAAAAAAGCTGCGTTGGTCGTATGTGTTGTGTCAGCAATTCCATATTCTCCGGCAAGCTCTTTAAACAAAGGCACACCCTCTCTATTATTTCCCTGGTTTACATATAACAGGTTTGTTCTATTATTGGGATTACCTGGAAACTTTTCACACACATATATATCCGGCAGGTTATCTTTATTTATATCCACTATCGCTACAGGTGTTCACCAT
>JANOJO010000361.1:0-7695 GCA_031418795.1 Bacteroidota bacterium
TAAAGCTCCTTCTGAATTGACAAACAATGATCCAAAACTGCCCCCCGTCTTATTAAACAATAAAGCTATTTTATCCCGATCCGGATGATGGACGGATATTTTTATACAAATAAAAGCCTGGTTAAGAAATTCACTCAGTTCTTTATTTTCAAATGCTTTATCTGCTACCTCATTGCATTGAAGGCAATCTGAAGATTCAAACTGCAGGAAAATAATTTTTCCTGCTTGTTTTGATCGCTGCAAGGCATCATCAAAAGTCGGGGGTTCAAACTTTACCTGCGAAAAAGAAAGAAAGGCAATGAGCAGGAAGTAAGAAAGAATGATTGTTTTTTTCATAAAAGTTTATTGGCAATTAACTATAATAAATTATCCATTAATTCTAATTCCCGGCATTCATGAATTTAAATTTCGAAGACACGGCTTCCGGGCAGAATTTCTGTGGATAATATTATCCGAATTTACATGTTAAAATAGAACCAAATAATACCACTTTAGTGGTATCCTGGTTTTTTGGGAGGAGGTTTTGAATAATTATACCAATTTCCTTTCACTTGGCGGCAACAAAACATTGCCAGAATTTTTTCAATCTGCCGGACTTCAATTCGATTTTTCTCCTGACACAGTTGTCCAGCTTATGGCCTTTGTTCATGCAAAAATGAAATAATCCTTAGCAAAAAAACTTATCCATATACCACTAAAGTGGTATGCCCTTTTTTTGGATCCTTCCGATTTCCGACTTAATTTGGATCAAGAATTAATTTGAATCAAGAAAAAATAAATACAGAAAATTGAATTTTTTTTTAAAATAGCTACTAATCAGAGCTTTAACCAAAGTCCCGGTGTTTTTACATTGGGGCTTTCTTTTTTATACAAGCACTGCATTCACCATTAATTACTATTTCCACATTGCTGGCCGTATAATTTTTAGGGAGCTTTACTGCCGGTATAATAAAATCTTCAAGACACTCAGTGTTGCCACATGTAGTACAGACAAAATGAAAATGATTGTCGTGATGATGGCCTTCAAAACAATCATTTTTACACAGCGCATATTTTATAGAATTATCAGGAGTGGGAATAGTATGAATAATTCCTTTCTCAACAAAAGTTTGCAAGGTGCGGTAAACTGTTACCCTGTCAAATTTTTCTCCGGCTTTATGCTCTATATCTGCATGAGCCAGTGCGCCGGTATTTGCAAAAAAAAGATTCAGAATTTTTTGACGGCTGCCGGTTACGCTAAGCCGGTTGCGGCGGAGTAGTTCAACAGTTTTGCTTTCCATAAAAAACTGTTTTAATTTTCTTTCAGTAATTTTTCTATATCCTCCATCATTTCGTTTACCTCGCTTGGTTTTAATCCATCATAAATTTTTTTTACCCTTCCTTCTTTATCAACCAGTGCAAAAAACTGTGAGTGAAGAAAATCCTGTTCTATATTTTGCAAATTATTATTGGGATCATCTATTTTGTAGCTGTACCTGGCCTGACGATAAAGGCTATCCTTGCTGCCTGTAAGAAAAATCCATTTGTCTGTTGATACACCTAATGAGTCGGAATATTTTTTTAAACGTGCAGATGAATCCGTTTCCGGATCACTTGTATGAGAAAGTATAAGGAAATTATTTTCATTTTTAAATTTTTCGTAAACTACTTTCATATTTGTATTCATCCGGGGGCAAATGCTTGGGCAGGTGGTAAAAAAATACTCTGCCACAAATACTTTTCCTTCCACTTCCTTTTCGGTAAAAAATTTTCCATCCTGGTTGGTAAAAGTAAAAGGCATCACACGGCCAATGGGTTCCATTTTTGATTTTGCAAAATCAGGTATGTATTTTTTTAGCCCAAAATAAAAACCAATAAACAACACAGTAAAGAACAGGGTATAAAAAATGGCTTTCTTACTCATACATTTTAATTGATAGAAAATGTAAAGATAGAATGTTTTGCAACTCTGTTGCAGCAGTATATCTTTGCGCCTCTATGAAATTTCAAATCAATTGGGATGCGTTGGGTGTATCGGCCACCGTTGCCTGCGCCATTCACTGTGCAGTGCTTCCACTTCTGTTAAGCAGCCTACCGCTGTTTGGTATAAATATTCTGCATAATATTTTTTTTGAAACCGGCATGATCCTGCTGGCAATGATTATCGGCGCCTATTCATTGTGGCATGGCAACCGCCGGCATCATCATCAAAATTTACCGCTGATTTTATTTATTGCCGGCATATTTTTTTTATTGCTAAAACAATTTGTTGTCAGCCTGCACATCTGGTTACTAATACCGGCAGTACTATTAATAGTGACAGCTCATTTTTTAAACTGGCGATTTTGCCGCAAAGCAAAGCATTGCCATGCCACAGATTGCAGCCATTGATTTTTAATCTACCTTGCTTCAAACAATTTTTTTTATGAATAATTTTTTTCTTTGCCTGTATTTGTTTTTATCCGTTAATTTGTTTGGGCAATCCAAAGACGAACAGGAAGTGCGGAAAGTGCTATCCACACAAAACGATGCATGGAACCGTGGGGATATAAAAAAATTCATGATTGGTTATTGGGAAAACGATTCACTGATGTTCATTGGCCAATCAGGCGTTGTGTATGGCTACAATAACACACTGGAAAATTATAAAAAGAATTATGCTGACACGGCCGCCATGGGCAAATTGTTTTTTGATTTAATTGAAGTAAAAAAACTTTCGGAAGAATATTATCATGTAACCGGCAAATGGCTTTTGAAAAGAAATATGGGCGATGCCGGTGGTCATTTTACTTTACTATTTAGAAAGATTAAAGGCAGCTGGGTCATTGTTTCTGATCACAGCAGTTGAAATAAAAATTTTACAATCATCAAATAAAAATTTTCTTATGGCACTTATCATTGTTGGTTTAATCATTTTGATTGCAGGATTTGCTATTGCCCGTAATGAAAGCCCCATACAGCGGATGGGTGGCGCAATAAAAATTGGCGGAATAGTAGTCATGTTAATCGGGTTATCAATAGCCTCTATCGTTCAGATTGATGCCGGGCAGGTAGGGGTAAAATCTCTGTTTGGAAAAGTACAGGGGGATGTATTAAAAAGCGGGTTGCACATGATAAACCCGATGGTGGAAGTAACACGGTTAGATATAAAAACGCAAAACTATACCATGAGTGGTTTGCATGATGAAGGCGATAAAATAGGCGATGATGCCATCAGGGTATTGACGGCTGATGGTTTGGAAGTAACCATTGATCTTACTGTTTTATTCAGGTTAACTGAAGCCGATGCTCCAATGTTAGTACGGGAAACTGGGATTAATTATGTTGACAAAATTGTGCGGCCATTAACCCGTACAAAAATCCGCGACAACTCCGTTTACTATGATGCCATTTCGCTGTATTCAAGCAAGCGGGATGAATTTCAAAGCCGTATTTTTAAAAGTATTGAAGCTGATTTTATTAAAAGAGGTTTGTTTCTTGAGCAGTTATTAGTAAGAAATATTACCCTGCCTCAATCAGTAAAAGCTACCATTGAAGGAAAAATTAATGCAGAACAGGAAGCGCAGAAAATGCAATTCATTTTACAAAAAGAAAAACAGGAAGCTGAAAGAAAAAGAGTGGAGGCGCAGGGCATTGCAGATTACCAGCGCATCATCAACCAGGGGCTTACTGATCAGCAATTACAATACGAACAAATAAAGGCTTTGAAAGAAATTGCTCTGTCGCAGAATGCAAAGATTGTTGTGATGGGAAAAGGAAACACACCGTTGATACTTGATACAAAAAATTAATCAGGATAGTAACGGAACATAATTCTGCTGTAGATTTTTGCAAAAACAAAATAAGAAACTGCCAGCCCGGCAATGGAGAACAGAATGTCAAAGTAATCAAAGGTTCTTCCAAATATTGGAATCAGTTGCAGGTATTCGTTTATTACCAACATACCAAAGCCTATAATGCAAACTAATCGTAAATCGGCAAGCGAATGAATGCGGAAAATTTTTGCAAGCAAAAATTCTTTGCCGGAAAAAAACCAGCAGGCGCCAAAAGGAATAAGAAATGAACCAAGAAGATTGGGGGCAATGCCTAAAATAAATTTCATCGGCTGATCCCAGTCTCCAAAAGGCCGGATAATAAACTTAACTGACAAGATGATCAATGCTCCGGTAATAATTATCCACTTGCTGATGCGTTTTAATTCCATTCTTTTATTTAGCGATTTTAAAAATAAAGAAATTAAAGAAAGAAGCAATTCTTAAGGTAAGTTTATTTTAATAATTTAACGGATAAGAACTGCAATTGTTACTTACGCCACACCCGGTACAAATACCAAAGAAGCAGGCCAAGACTAACTACAAGCCAAATATAAAAAAGTACATGCACATAGCCGGGATAGGCATTGCTGTATGCCAACTCAAAATAAATACCGGCAGTGATATTGATAAACATCCACATCAGCCCCGCAAAAAGTGAGTTAAGAATTTTTTTAAAATACTTTGCCACTTCCGGATCCATGCCAAATGCCATCACTAATTTTTTATGGTGACTAACAAGTTAGGTCAATTACAAGGAGGGGGAAAAACTATTTATTGAATCAACAGGTTATTAAACTCAGCAGAATCTCCATTGAAAACATTAAAATCCACTTTTGATAAAATGCCGCTTACCCGTCCTTCTTCGCTATGCTGCCAAAAGCTCCAGTTCCGGTTGATGCGTGGTTCATTGTACTGATAATAATGTGCAGCCCAAAGTGGATAGCTGTCAAAATCTTTTCCAAGATTTCTTGAATAAAAATCCACATTGGTATAAATGGCTGGCTTTACTTTATAATGATTCTCTACTATATCCAACCATTCTTTTAATTCCTTTTTTAAAACTGCGATATTGGTTCCATTCATTTGTTCTATGTCCACCACAGGTGGCAGATCGTTTTTTTCCAGATCAACTGTTTTAATAAATTTTTCTGCTTGCTCTCTTCCGTCTTTTGCTGCATTAAAAAAATGATAAGCTCCGCGGATCATACCGGCCTGTTTTGATTTTTTCCAGTTGCGGTGAAACTGCGGATCTACATTGCCGATGCCTTCAGTTGCTTTTATAAATACAAAACCAAGTTGTATGTTTTTTACTTTCATATCCCTCACGGCATCCCAGGCAATGGATTGCTGATAGCGGGAAACATCAATGCCATGAATGGAAAAATTTTCAGGAATGGGAATACCGAATGCTTCATATTTTACAAACCTTGCCTTTCTATTTTGCCACCAGCTATAACCCAAAAAAATAACCGCAGCAATTATGACAATGGCAAACAATGCCTGCCAGCTTTTTTTAGATTTTTTTTTTCGGACCATGAAATAGTTATAATTCTATTTTTTTATGATGCGGCGGGTAAAAATAAATTCGCCGGCAATAAAGCGAAACAAATATACTCCGGCAGGTAAATGAGAAATGTTAATTTGAAATATTTCGTCCCTGCCCGGCGTGGCCATTTGTTTTGCAGATAGTAACTGGCCAGTGGCAGTAAATATTTGCAGGCTTAAATTTTTATCAGCAGGGTTTCTTATTTCAACAGTAATATCTGAAGCAGTTGGTACAGGATATATTTTTATCTCGTTTGTTACAGATGAAGCGGCATTTTCTTTTATTGAAATATTGTTCCGCGACAGTACCCAATATTCCGGATCAATTAAAACAGTATCGGCTTTAAAGCCGATGTCTTCCCAAAAAATTTCATTGTTCCGGGTATTGTTTACCACAACGGTTTTTTGCTGCGAACTGTTTTTGAAAGTTAATGCCAGCGGCATTTCAAAATAAGATACTGACGAATGTGAAGTAACCTGGCTTAGTTTAATTTTTGCCCAGTTATTTTTATTCTGACTCCACCTGACTGTGTAAGATGGATGCCCCTGCCCGGTAAACCAATCATTAAAAAATTCTGTCAGATTTTTTCCACTTACCTGTTCCAAATTTCTTTTCAGATCATCTGTACGGGCAAAACCATAAGCCAACTTCGGATCGTTCATATATTGCCTTACCCCACGAAAGAAAAGTGTATCACCCAAAACCCAACGAAGCATGTGCAGCACATAAGCACCCTTATTGTAAGAAAGTCTGCCGTTGAATATGCGGTTAATGTTTGCAGTATCATCAACCCAAACAGATCCTCCTGGTAAACCAGTGATTGAGTTGCCAAGATTTTTAATTCTGTTTATGTGGCCCGCAGCATCAAATTTTTCAAAATAGAAATAAGAAAGATAAGTAGCGAATCCTTCATTCAGCCAGATGTCTTGCCAACTGCCGCAAGTTATTTTATCGCCAAACCATTGATGTGCCAATTCATGTGCCATCAAACTTTCGTTGGTGGAAACAATGAAACTGTTTGTCTGATGTTCCATTCCACCTCCCCAACTGAATTGAGTGTGTCCGTATTTTTCATTTATAAAAGGATAAGCGCTGAAGTTTTGATGAAACAAACTCAATGCCTGTAAAACCAACGGCGTGTTTTGCTGAAATGATGTTTCATTTTCAGGATAGCAATAAGTGATCATTGGAAGATTGACTGCGCCCAATTGCACACTGTGATTTAATACTTTGAAATTAGTAACGGCAAACGCCACTAAATAGGATGCAATGGGATAACGATGTTTATAAAATGCAGTTCTTGTAATTCCATTATCCGATTCGTTCACCAGCATTCCGTTTGATGAAGCCCTGTACGCAACGGGGCAGGAAATAATAATGTCAATGGAATCTGCTTTATCGTCCACTCCGTTTCTGCAAGGCCACCAGTCTTTTGATCCATAGGGTTCAGACAGTGTCCAGGTAACAGGAATACTGTTGTGGGTGGTTTGATTAAATGATCCAAAACCAGTGTTCGGGGGAATGCCTTTATAAAAAATAGTTATTGAATCTTTTTGCCCTGCATTGATTGCAGCAGGAAAATTTATTTGCAATAACTCTGAAATGGCTTGAGAGAAATTAATCTTGATTCCGTGATAATAAACGCTGTCAACCCCAAGTTGAGAACTAAGATCAAAGCTGATGGCGCTGGTTGATGTATTGGTAATAAAATGAGAAGTGACATTCCCTTTGATGAATCTAATTGCCGGATCAATTTCCCAACTGCACCTGTAATAAGTAACCTGAAAATTGGATGAAGCCAGGGAACGGTTGGCAGAAAAAATTCTTTGCATTGAGTTTCTTTCGGCTACAGCAATATCTTCTGTTGTTTTACATAAAGGAATTTCGTTTTGTCCAAATCCTTTTACACAGAAAATCATTAACGCTAATAAAATCCTTTTCATAAAATGAAAATTACAAAAAAGGCGGGAAGAATGAAATGGTACAACCGCAGTATTACTCCATAATCACTTTTTTCAGGTAATAAACTTTGGGATCTATCTGAATAGGCGTTTTACTTGTTACGGTTATTCCTTTGCCGTCAATATTTTTCCGTTGCGTGCCGGCATCGGTAACTATATCAATTGGAATACTCATATCAAGATTCAGTGTCTTTACAAGATATTTATCATCACCGGTTTGCCTGACATGTATTTCAAGTTTATTGGTTGTATAAAGAAAGAGATGAAACAGTGGTCGCAAACTTTTACCATAGGTTCCGGCAAATAAATTTTCTACATCACCGGTTGTTACTGTATTGTCATAAGTGTATTGCGGATCGATTGCTAAATTTTTCAGTGTTGGGAAAAAAATATC
>JANOJO010000362.1:0-2369 GCA_031418795.1 Bacteroidota bacterium
TTTTATACTATCCACCAATGTATATATGCCATTTTTTATAGGATTAATTCTTCTGAACTGCGCATGAAAATAAGCAGCGTCATCAGGAATTTCAGTTAAAGTATAATCAACCTGGAAAAACAGTCGCATGTTTTCTACATTAATGTTCGTCATCGTGATCCTGCATTTTTTTCTGAATGGCATCACCCAGTAACAATTAAAAGCGCTGCCGGGATTGATGGTAACTGCAAGAGAATTTAAATGAGCATAACTTCCCCAACCGGCTCCAAAAAAATCTCCTACAGGAACTTCTACAGAGGGTTCTTTTTCGTCATCCCAATAAAATCGTAAAATAGAAAATCGCCAGTTACCGGTGGGCGTCATCCAGATATGCTGAATAGCTCCGGGTCCTGTTATTTCAGCAACGGTAAAAGTTTCACCGGCTTTGATATCAACAAATGGATTTACTTTCCAGCCCTGGCCAAGTTCTCTTGCATTATTTTTTGCACTACCGGTTTCCAATGTGGCCATTCCACCTTTGCCGGGTTCACCCGTTGGATTTTCGGGGCTGATAGATCTTGTCTTTGCATCACTGAGCCGGTACAGGTTACCAAGATTCATATCAAGGCCATTGAATGTTGTTGGCTTTTGCGCAGTGACGATTGTTGAAATAAAAAACAGGGTGTAAAAAATCTTTCTCATGTTAATAGATTTTGGAGAAAAGAAAGTTAGGGAATATTTTTTGACTGGCAGAGATACTAATTAAACAGGGTTTCAATACAAAGGCAGAAGATATATGCAAGCTTAGTTTGGAAAAGCAATAACTTCAATTCAAAATTACCAATATGAAAAAAAGATCTTTTCTTCTATTGTATTCCATACTTGTTTTTGCAATCCAACCATCTTATTCGCAAGCTACACGTACCTGGGTATCTGGTGTAGGTGATGATGCGAATCCCTGTAGCCGTACGGCACCCTGTAAAACACTGGCCGGGGCTATCAGTAAAACAGCAACTGGCGGAGAGATCAATATTCTTGACCCGGGTGGATTTGGCGCTGTCACCATTACAAAATCAATTACGATTGATGGCGGAGGAATCATTGGTTCGGTTTTAGCAAGCTCAACAAATGGATTTATTGTTAATGCTCCGGATGGCTTGGTTACGATCAGAAATTTCTCAATTAACGGAACAGGCTCAACATTGGGTATAAACGGCGTCAAAGTAATTGCTGTAAAAAAACTATATATTGAGAATTGTACGATTTCCAATTTCTCTGAAAAAGGTATTGATATCAATTTAACAGCAACTACGGATGTGATGATAAGTGATGTAACTATTCATAATGCGAATGTCGCTATCAGCATTATAAATCCTGCTGGCTCTGTAGTGATCGACGAATGCAGGATCCAATCCATCCAAAATACGGGGATCAATATCGCAAGTGGCCAGGCTACGGTGAGCAATTCTGTTATTTCCGGTTGTACTACAGGGATAACTTCTCAAACCGGTGCAACGATACATTTATCAGGAAATATCATAACGAATAATAATACAGCGTTACAGGGGCCAGGCAAGATCAGTTCGTCAGGAAATAATTCACTTACCGGTAATAAAACACCCGGTACTGCTCCTTCTGTTATTAAACTCCAATGAGAGGGGAAAATTAATGTAAGAGTTTCAGGGAAATGATAACCGTTTGTTGTTGGTCAGAAGAGCAGCAACAAGAAAGATTTATGTATAATTATATGTCGTAGTTAAGGGCAATCGGCAAAAAAAGAATCAATAATTAGTATCCCCATTTTTTCATAATCGCTAAATCTTCTTTGGCACAATCCAGCGGCGTTTTGCCCTGGTAGGATTCCTGCTCAATGATGTAATGTACTTTTTTAGAATTCTTTCTTACCATATCAATCACTTCTTTCACATTCACGATACCGGCGCCAAGAATTGTACTTTCATATTTTTCATTGCTGCCGCTTACTGCAATTTCATCTTTCACATGCAGTGATTCAAAACGACCAGGATATTTTTTTACCCAGTCAATTGCTTTTGCACCACCATTATACAAATTACCAATATCCAGTTGCTGCATCACCAGTTTGCTATCGGTGTTTTTAAGTATAATATCATAAAGTGTTTCGCCATTTAATTTTTCACTGAATTCAAAATCATGATTGTGATAACCGAATTTCATTCCTGATTTTTGACAGAGCTCGCCACTCTTATTAAATACTTCCATAAACTTTAAAAGTTCATCATAGTTTTTTCTTGCATCTGTAGTCATTGAAGGGCTGATAACAAATTGTTGTTCCAAAATGGCAGCATCTTCTACTGTGTAGTTCCAGCTATCAGTAAAATCTTTTTTTGCATCATCCCAATGTTTCGGAC
>JANOJO010000363.1:0-2551 GCA_031418795.1 Bacteroidota bacterium
TGTCTGTTGCTGATTTTCATTATTAGATTATTAAGTACACTGCAAAAATAAAAGAATTGGTTTAAATGGAAGTTTAATTTATTCACTGGTAGTGGGTCAGTTTGAAATTTCGAACTATCAGAGTCTTGTCAGGAATGACAAGACTCCGCCGGATTGATGATATTAAAATAAATTCAATCCATATAGCTATAGGGTGAGCCACTACTTATTTACCTGCAAAAACCCAACTTTAAATTCAAATTTCTATCTTTCCATAAATCATTTCTATGGCCGGTCATAATGAAGTGGGAAAAGATGGCGAGCAACTTGCATTGGGCTGGCTGCGTAAAAATGGATTTGAAATACTTCACTGCAACTGGCGGTACTCTCATTTTGAAATTGACATCATTGCCAAAAAAAACGGGCTGCTGCATATTGTAGAAGTAAAATCAAGAAATTATTTTCCTGGCGCCTACCCCGAAGAAAGTGTATCGAAAAAAAAGTTTAAGTTTTTGAAAAACGCTGCGGAGCAGTTCCTTTACCTGCATCCTGAATACCGGAATATTCAGTTTGATGTGCTGGCTATCACCCTGCATAAATACAAAGAACCAGAGTTTTTCCTGATTGAAGATGTATTTCTGTGAAAGATTTTGAATCGTGAATAGGGAGGATGTATATTCAGTATTCAGAAGGAACTTTTCAAATATCACGACACTCATAACTCTTAACTCGTAACTCATAACTTGTAACTCAAACCTTACCCTTCAACTTATAAATCATCTTCTCCACCATTTTATAAGTGGCAGGGCAGAGATTCATATTTTGTTTATGAACATGAATATAATCAGTCATTTTCTTTTTAGGTAAATGAGGAAATCCTGCACAATCAACTGGCCTCACTTCATAAATGCCGCACCGGTTTGTTTTAAGATCCAGAAACTGGCATGGCGTTGATTTATTTATCCAATCTCCCGTGCTGTCTTTCTTCAACCATTTTTTTTTAAGTTGAGCCACCGGCATTTCAAGATGCACGGCAATTCTTTTAATATCCTGAATCGTATATGTTGGCGTCATTACTTTGCAGCAGTTGGCACAGGCAAGGCAATCTATCTCACGCCATACTTCTTTATCTGCCTGTGCGGCCAGTATATCCAAATTAGCCGGAGGGTTTCTATTTATTTTTGAAAGAAAACTGAAAAAAGCTTTCCGGCGATGGCGAACTCTCATTTTAAAAGAATGCAAACTAAAAATGGGCATATTCATAAAGGCGGCGAAGATAGAAGAAAAACTTTGCCAACCGGATTGACTTGTTACTTTTGTCATCCTAAACCAACAATAATGAAACAAGTACTGTTTATAATCATGATAGCCTCATTTGCTGCCTGCAATAATTCAGCAAGTACTGCAAAAACTTTTTGCGATACCGCTTGCCTGAAAGACACGATAAAATTCAGTAAGGATGATCATAAACTGAAACCTTATATCTATATCAGCGCTGCCAATTGCCTGCCCGATTCAGTTATCTGGAGCTACGATGGGTTGGGTATAAACCGTAAACTTGGATTTGCTGATTTTGGTGGTGCAAAATTTTCTATCAATAAAAATTCCATGAGTTGTTATTTTAATGATACCAGTTATGTATGGCTTCTTTTTAATAATTGTGAAAGTGGCCGCGGCTATTTTGCAAAAATTCCATTTGACAAAAAGAAAAATATTGTACGCAAAGGCAGCGCCATCAATAATTTTGATCCAAAATTTTCTGTAGCACAGGGATTAGTAGTTTATACTGACAAAGGAAATGTTTTTGTAGAAGAGATGGCAACTGGCAAAAAAGACATGATGACCTTTGGCGTGCAAACCGATATGGATTATGATGCCATGCATGAAATATTAGACTCAGTGAATATTACTGCTACGAGGATTTGGGTAAAAGTATTAATTGCAAAAGAATGGAAGGAGTTGGAGAAGAAGATTACGTTGAAATAGACAATTGGCAATGAGCAATTGGCAATGGGCAATGAGCAAGTCGAAATAAGCAACAGGTTTCTGAATTGTTCAGATTCAAAATCCGAAATCGAAAATCTGAAATCTGAAATCTGAATACCCAATTACTAATTACAAATTCCTAATTACCTTCCCTCAAATGTGGGACTCTTACAAAAAAGGATACAAAGCTTATCTGCAATTAGAAAAATCACTCGCTGATAATTCGGTGGCGGCTTACCTGCGTGATATTGAAAAACTAACTCAATGGATGCTGCTCACAAATACACTTAAAACTCCTGTTGAAATTAATTTAAAAGACCTTCAGTATTTTGTAAAATGGATTGCAGAATTGGGTATGAGTTCTACTTCGCAGGCAAGAATAATTTCTGGTGTAAAATCTTTTTACAAATATTGCCTGCTTGAAAACATTGTTACCGGCGATCCCACTACCCTGCTTGAAGCGCCAAAACTAAAACTCATACTTCCTGATACATTAAGTTTTGAAGAAATAGAAATCATTATTTCGCAAATAGATCTCAGCAAGCCGGAAGGCGGAAGAAACAAAGCCATACTGGAAATTTTATAC
>JANOJO010000364.1:0-9496 GCA_031418795.1 Bacteroidota bacterium
AAGCAATAACAGAATTAAAATGCTTCCCTGCGAAAACATTGTTTTCCTGAAAAATATTTGTGCAGTCATTATTATTTTGCAAAGCAAAATACCCAAATTCAACTATTTCTTTTGTCAAATGATTCATCAGGCCATAGCTGAAATGCTTATCGCCTGCTATCAGCAATAAAACTGTTTGCGCTGCATCCACTTGTCCGCCTGCTTTTATATGAAGTATAGGATTCAAATTTTTATTATTTAACTGCGTGCAATGTTAGAACAAATTTAGTTTATGGCAAGATGGGTTTTTGGGTTTAGGTTTTTGGTTTTTCGTTTTTGGTTGCTGGTTGCAAACTCTAATTATTAATTACTAATTATTAATTATTAATCCCAATCACCCAATTCCATACTTCCTTTATATTGCAGTTCAATTTTAAAATGGCAAAAACACCACCATCTTTACAGGTAGAAACAACGTACAGGCAGATTTGGAAGATTACGCTGCCTATCAGTTTTGCATTGCTGATACCGCAGTTAAATTTTATCACCAATAATATTTTTCTTGGCCATTATGATAATGCTGGCAACATATTAGCTATTGCCGGCATTACCGGCGTTTATTATTTAATATTTGCTGGCATTGGTAATGGATTGAATAATGGTCTGCAGGTATTGATTGCCCGGCGGGCTGGAGAAAATAATCCTGCTGAGATTGGAAAATTATTTACACAGGGAATTTATGTTGCGCTATTAGTAGCTGCTGCTGGTATTTTTATCACCTGGTTTATTGCACCACCCATTTTGAAAATGGTAATTCGTTCTGCAGAAACTTATGAAAGCATTGTTGGCTTTTTAAAAATAAGAATCTGGGGATTACCCTTTCTTTATATCTATCAAATGCGGAATGCTTTATTGGTGGGCACTAATCAGAGCCGTTATCTTGTAGCCGGCACATTTGCTGAAGCTGCAACAAATTTTTTATTAGATTATATTTTAATTTTTGGCATGTTTGGTTTTCCCGAAATGGGTTTTAATGGCGCTGCGGTTGCCTCCATCATTGCAGAATTTACCGGCATGTTTGTAATTTTTCTTGTCATTCGCAAAAAAGGAATCAGCAAACGGTTTTCTCTATTTCAACACAAAGCATGGAATAGTCAGCTTGCAAAACTTATTGCCAACATTTCTTCACCCATTGCATTTCAGTATGCAATCAGCATCCTCAGCTGGTATTTCTTTTTTATACTGGTAGAAAGAAACAGCAGCCCGGATGATCAGGCCATTACCAATATTATGCGGAATGTGTTTGGTTTCTTTGGCATATTAAGCTGGTCGTTTGCCGCCACCACCAATACGATGGTGAGTAATGTAATTGGCCAGGGGAAAAAAGAAATGGTTGGGGCATTAGTAAAAAAAATTGTGATGCTTACCACCGGCTGTGCAGTATTTATTTTTTTATTGCTCAATCTTTTCCCGGATATTTTTATTTCTGTTTTCGGGCAGGATGAAAGTTTTACAAAGAGGGCTATACCTGTAATACGGGTGGTTTCTATTGCCACAATACTCATGTCATTCTCTACGGCTTATCTTAATGCGGTAACCGGCACCGGCAATACCCGCACTACTCTGATGATAGAAACATTTGCTATAATTGGCTACAGTGTTTATGTATTTATTGTACTTGAGGTTTTACATTTATCCATCACCATCGGCTGGATGAGTGAATGGATTTACTGGATTACCTTATTTAGTTTTTCTTACTGGTATATGCGGAGTGGAAGGTGGAAGAAGAAGGTGATATGAAAACTCAAAACTGTTTGTAATATGTAATGGCAACACTCCCCATACACCCAACTATCGGCGGGTTCTTTTTCTCAATCCTGATTTCAATTTCTTTTATGAGAGGAAATTTTTAAAAATTATTGAATAGATGTAGGATAAAAATTAGCCAGAGCTGTTTTGATATAAAGGCAGGTTCTGTCTTTAAATAAATTATAGATCAGGGAAACTGAAGCGGCAGAAGTATTTCCGTATTTCAAATTAGGATCGAGCAAAAGATATTTCTCTGAAACAATGTCCAGGCTTCTGACAGGGCAGGCAGGAACAGAAGTTGCAGAGGGGCATGCTATTGTGCAGGTTTGTGTTACTGCTTTACAAATTTTTTTAAGAAAGGAATTACCAGGTACATACAAGGCTTGCATTTCAGCATCGCTTAGTTTATTTTCATCTAAAAAATTGAATTGAATTCCATATACCTGCATATTGGCAAATGCAGAAGGTATATTTGTGTTGTCTCTTGGGAAAACGACAGAAGTAATTCTCGTTGTGTAACCTAAGAAAGGTCGTACTGAGAGATACCGTTCAATATTAATACTTGCCCATCCCTTATACAATTTATCTGTATTATAGAAATCAAAACTTAAAAACTGCAGGTGTTGATATGAAGAATTTTTTAACACTTTAAATTCAAATCCGCTTTGATGTACAGAATCTTCGGCTAATTTAAAACCCTGTTGCGTTAATTGCTGATAAACAATTGCAAACGCTTTTTTCTCTGCAACTTTAAAACTAATATGTGTATTAACATTATTACTTAACAATGCATTTATATCGCCCTTGAGTTCTGAGTTCATGTAGGTTTTAATTTCTTTAATAAACTCCTGGGCAAATGATTGCTGGCTGCCAATCAAAAGGATAATTGAAAACAAAAGCTTTTTCATTTTACTGTTTTTAGATTTATTAAATTACCGCATCATACAACTGATAATAGGTTGTAAAAGAACTAAGCAACATGAAAATTTGTGCCAAAGGCATCCCTTTGGGAAAAGCAAATCAGATCTATACTTTTCAGGTTCATCCCGGCAAAACAAGCAGTATTTTCCAAAATCAGCGTTTTCCTGTTTTGCCTTGATTTTTTTGTTACTTTTTGTATCAAGACAAAAAGTAACATTTTTTTTGAAAACCACCACCTTTATTTTTTATAAGTAACCGCCACACTCCCCCTAAAACTAGCTATCGGCGGGTTCTTTTTCTCAATCCTGATTTCAATTTCTCTTATCAAAGGAAATGCATGTTGAATTTTTTCAGCAATTGATTGGGCAAGTGTTTCTAACAAAGCTCTGGGATGGTTCATTTCTTCTTTTACAATTTCATACAAGGCAGCGTAGTTTATGATTTCATCAAATAAGGTAACTGGCTTTTGCTTTGCCGTATATTTAGCAATAATGTCAACAATAAATTCGCCACCAACTTTTCTTTCTTCTTCATATAAACCATGAAAAGAAAAAAAATCAAGCCTCTTTAATTCAATTGTAAACTCACTCATTAAAACAGTTTAACCATTTAACAATTTAACCATTCCCCCATTTAATGAATCCCTTTTGCGCTGAGATACCTCTCTGCATCCAATGCAGCCATGCACCCGGTGCCCGCAGCAGTAACTGCCTGGCGGTAAATTTTATCCTGTACATCGCCACTGGCAAATACGCCTTCTACATTTGTTTTGGAAGTACCCGCTATCGTTTTAATATAACCTGCATCATCCATATCAATCCATCCTTTAAAAATATCTGAGTTTGGCTGATGCCCAATAGCAACAAAGAATCCGCTAACAGGAATGTCTTGTATTTCACCTGTTTTATTATTTTTTATTCTAACACCATTTACAGTTTTATCTCCAAGCACTTCATCCGTATCTGTATTCCAATACATTTTTATATTAGCAGTTTTTAATACACGATCCTGCATTACTTTACTTGCCCGCATGGCATCACGGCGAATAAACATATGCACGGTAGAGCAAAGTTTACTCAGGTACAGCGCTTCTTCTGCAGCCGTATCGCCGGCGCCAACAATGGCCACTTCTTTTCCACGAAAGAAAAATCCATCGCAAACTGCACATGCACTTACTCCAAATCCATTCAGCCGTTGTTCACTTTCCAGGCCAAGCCATTTTGCCGATGCGCCGGTAGAAATAATCACCGCATCAGCTTCAACCCATTTTTCTTCATCAATCTCTACTTTATAGGGTTGAGTAGAAAAATCTACTTTGGTTGCAATGCCATACCTGATATCTGCACCCATGCGTTGAGCTTGCTTTTCAAAATGCACCATCATTTCCGGCCCTTGCACACCATCAGCATAACCGGGATAGTTTTCTACTTCTGTTGTAATGGTTAATTGCCCACCCGGTTGTAAGCCCTGGTATAAAACCGGTTTCATATTGGCTCTTGCTGCGTAAATAGCAGCCGTATAACCAGCCGGCCCTGATCCAATAATCAAACAATGTACTTTTTCATTTCTTTTAGTTTCCATCCTAATCCGATAATTTATAAAACTCCCTCTCTCCCGATAGCTATCGGGATGGAGAGGGAATAAAGTGAATTGCAAAAGTAAATGTAAATAGGGAATTAACTTGGTCGCTTATACGACTTCCTTCATAGACTGTACAAACAATTAACGCGGAATGATGATTGTACGGAACTGTGCAGCATAACCTCCAAAATAACCCAAAGCGCCATTGCTGATATTGCCCAATACTTTTGTAGGAGAAGAAAAAGGATTACCAATACTGCTGTAGCTGAATTCCATTGTACGCCAGAATTCAAAAGTTGGTTTATCAATATTGCAGAGTTTGAAAACGACGGTATCGCCTTTATCAAAAAAAGTATAACCTTCTTTTAATTCCTGGCTGCGATCTACTCCTCTTTCCACTTCCACTTCATAAGATGTGCCATCTATAATCTGATCATCAAAAACAGAATTGACAGCAGGATAAAACGGCTCCTTATTTCTTTTGGTGAAATAGCGTATATAATCTCCGAACCCGGGCGGGTCTGTTGCTTTTACCATCAGCGCTACTTTATTAGAATCATTACTGCCCGGCGCCTGTTTCCAAAAAAGTGAATCAAGTCTTTTAGTTATTAAAGGAATTTTGGTGGTTGATGTGTACTCTTTTCCATCCCATACTATTCTTAATGAATACTGCGTGTTCAACTGCCCGGTAAATGCTGATGAAAGATTGGAAGAATCAATGGAATAATAATAAAATGTGTAACCGCTGCTTAGTGGAGTTGAATATTCTTTCAGCTTATGAGTTAGTGTGCCATTTGAAATAAATACATCTGCATTTCTTGCAAAACTATTGGCCAGTAAATCAGGAGAAATTTTTGAAAAATAACCAAGACTCTTGCTTAATACAACGAATGGAGATTGATTGTTCTCTATTGTAGCTTCCACCACTAATTTTGGAGTTGATTCATCCAAATCAAACACAACCGCTTTTTCACAAGAGAAAAAAACTGCGCAGGTAAATATTAAAAGGAAAAGATATTTCATAAATCATTACAAAGATAAAAAGCCCTGAGAATTGCTGATAAATATTGCACCAAAACAAAACAGCCCCACGATTTAACCGGGGAGCTGTTAGTTTGATAACCCATCAATTTATTTTAACCCAAATAAGCTTTTAGCGCATTGCTATATCTTGCTTTTTGCAAACGCTTAATTGCTCTTTCTTTTATCTGGCGAATTCTTTCTTTAGTCAAATCATATTTTTGACCAATCTGTTCAATGGTCACACCATTTTCTCCATCTAAACCAAAATAAGCATTTACAATTTCCGCTTCACGTGGTGAAAGTGATTTCAGAATCCGGCGTATTTCATTTCTTAAAGAATCTTTCATCACATTATCATCCGTATCATCGCCACCCTGCAGCAGGTCGCCCATGGCTACATCTTCGGCTTCATGCACAGGTGCATCCAAGCTGGTATGGCGGGTATTGCTCTGGAAAATATTGTTGATTTCAGTTTCACTCATTTCAAGAATTTCTGCCAGTTCCTCAGTACTTGGTTCCCTTTCATGCTCCTGCTCAAAAGCCATATAGGCTTTGTTGGCTTTATTATATGTACCTATTTTATTTTGGGGCAAACGAACCAATCTTCCTTGCTCGGCTAATGCCTGAAGGATGGACTGACGAATCCACCACACAGCATAAGAAATGAATTTGAAACCCTTGGTTTCATCAAATCGCTGGGCAGCTTTTATCAAACCCAGGTTTCCTTCATTAATAAGGTCGCTAAGCGATAAACCCTGATGTTGATACTGCTTTGCAACAGAAACAACGAAACGAAGGTTGGCCTGTACTAATTTATCTAAAGCTCTTTGGGCATCAACCGGGCTGCGGTGTGCCATTTTAATCCGTTGAGCCAGCGTGGTTTCTTCCTCCGGATTAATCATCGGAATTTTAGAAATTTCCTGGAGATATTTTTCTACGGCCTGAGAGTCTCTGTTGGTAATCTGGGTCGCAATTTTCAACTGCCTCATAATGAATAATTATTACAAGTTAAATAATGTTGTTAAGAGTCGGTTCGTAATAGGAAAGTTGCAAAGGGTAAGTTAATTACACCGTCCAAAGTGTGTCTGCAAAAATAAGTCACAACAACGGTTTCTCATAGCCATTGTGGAAAAAACTTAATAATAAAAAAAGATAAATAGTTTGTAAATATTAATTGTCGCTTACAACTCTTGCCTGTATTGGCTTACAGAAATAACCAAAAAAAATATTAATTAAAAAATTGACCCTGGTTATCAAATAATTTTTGTGGATATCATGTACTGACCGGCCTGTTTCTTTTTTTCAGATAAATCCAAAGAAATAATCCTGTTATCATTAATAATGCAGAAATAAGTTCGGCTTGGGTCATGGTAATTCCAAAAACCTTCATCGGAATATTGACCCTGATTTTTTCAATAAAAAATCTTTCTATTCCAATCAATACAAGGTAAAAAGCAAAAAGAGTTCCGGGAATTTTGAATTTTTTTCTCAAAGACCAGATAATGAGTAAGAGCACAAGGCAGATGATTGTTTCATAAAAAGGAGTTGGGTAAACAGCTTGTTCAAGTTGGTAACAGTATTTTGAATCTAAGCAGCCTTCAATTTTTACTCCTTCCTCATTTACATTATGCGGATAATTATAAGCCCACATCCAATCGGGCAACCAGCTAAATGGTTTGGGGTAAGGGTTCTCAATTCCCCAATCTCCATCACCCGATACCTGGCAACCAATTCGGCCAAAAGCATACCCAAACATTAAAGCCGGTGCAGCCGCATCATTGAGGTGCCAAAAAGCAATTTTATGTTTTTTTGCATACCACCAAATAGCCAGTGCAGCACAAATAAGCCCGCCATACCATGTTAATCCTCTTGCGGAAATAATGCTTGAGGGGTCTTTAATAAAGCTATCCCAATTTTCAAAGGTGTCAAAAAGTTTAGCACCAAGTAAACCAAACACAAGTGCCAGAATAGTAATTTCTCCAACCCTGTCCTGCGGCCAGATTCTTATCTTTCTTAATTCTGGTTTTGCCAGGTGTTGCTTCTTTTTTTCCCACCACTTCAACGTTGCAAATAACAACCCGATCAAAATACCAGCCGGCCAATTGCCCCTGTCAGAAAAAATAAATGCCTGCGGATCATCCGTCACAGATTTTTCCATGATGAAAAGGGCAATAATTTTATAGCCAAGAAAAAATCCAAGCAAAAAATTGAGAAATAAATCTATTAACGACGCAGACTTGCCAACCATTACCTGCACTTCAGTTGGCTGAAGCAATCCCTGTTTAGTTTTTCTTTTTAACTCAGCAGCCAGTATAACTGCGGCAAGAATAAAAGCCAATGCCACAAAAAATCCGAAGGAATTTACAATTCGCAAGGCAGGCCACTCCACATTAAAAAGATCACGGAAAGCATGATAAAGATTGGGATACATCGGCTGTTTGTTGGTTGGTTAAATTAAAGATGACTGCGAATATACTAAAAGAATATTCTGCGATAAAAGCAGGCATTTGCCGGTATATATCTTTTGCGCATCATTGAAAAGAATGACTTTAGAATACTAATTACAATGTTGCTCAAAAGCACTTACCAGGTTGCTGGCAATTAACTGTGCGGGTCTTCCTTCAATCTGGTGTCTTTCTATAAAATGAACCAGATTGCCATCTTTAAACAATGCAATGGCAGGTGAAGATGGTGGATATGGCAAAAGTCTTTCTCTTAGTTTACTTACTGCTTCAATATCGAAGCCGGCAAAACTGGTGGCAAGATGGTCAGGCTTTTTTTCACTGTTCAGTACAGCCATTATTACTCCGGGTCTGGCAGAACCGGCTGAACAGCCACAAACTGAATTTATCATAACAAGTGTTGTTCCTTTTTTTGAAAGCTGATCTTCCACTTCACCTGCAGTTAATAATTCTGAAAAGCCATTATCTGTCAGTTCTTCTTTCATCGGTACTACTATTTCTTCTGGATACATTTTTTAAAATTTAGAAAGCAAAAATAATAATAATCGGGTTGCCACAGGGAATAAGTCTTTTGAGATTGATATACTGTCAGTAAAATTTTCTTAAATCGGAAACTATGTCCTGAAATATTGAATGGAATATCAAATTCCGTCAGGTAAATGAAATAAAAAAGCTGATGGTATAGTGTTTGGGCAATGCTTTTAAACAAAATATTTTTTAAAAAATTAAAAACAGATAACCATGACACATGTAAAATTCAGCAACAGACCATTTGAAAAATCCATTAACAATATAGTAGATGAGCTTATTGGCGGATTACCCATTTTATTTAATGATGGATACAGTTCATTAAATGGAAACGGTTTTGTGCCTGTAAACATTAAAGAAACTGAAGCAGACTATTCAATGGAAGTTATTGCACCCGGATTTGAAAAAGCAGATTTTAAAATTAACCTGGATGACAAAATACTGACAGTATCTGCTGAGAAAAAAAATGAAGTGAAGAATGAAACCGATAGCGACCGGAACGATAAACAAATCAGGAAAGAATACAGCTACCGGAGTTTTAAGCGTTCTTTCACAATTGATGAAAAAATAGATGCAACGGGTATCGAAGCATCATGCGTCAATGGAGTGTTGGTTTTAAACTTTCCGAAGAAAACAGAAGTCAGAGAATCAGCAAAAGAGATTATAATAAAATAAAAAGCAATTAAGAATTTCTCATAAGCAGTTGGTTTTGGTTTACACCCCGTCGTTTCCACGACGGGGTTTCTTATTGGTCAGATGACGAAGTTTGGGTACGCTTATATATTCTTCACCGTGTTTCCATTTGGTTGCCATGAAATAAATATACTGATGATTTTACTTTAATTGAATTGTCCTATAAATCGGGGTTGCAGCTAAACACGAACCCAGACACAGTAAACCCCATGTGGACGCTTTCTTTTATTTATAGATTATTGGGGACACCCCGCAAGTACTGAAAATCATATTTTCTTTTTACATCATCACCAAGGCTTTTCTATGTCATGCCGGTTATGTTGGTAAAAGATTTCCTCATATTCGTTTCGTTGGTAGGCTAAGCACAATGCCAACACATCATACAAACGATGGCGTGCTGCTTTCTTGTTACTCTACCAACAGGGGCAAAGTTTTTTGCTGCATTAGGGTCGGCACCTGGGGTTGCTGGGCAATTCTTTTTTATTTTTCTTACTGGTTCG
>JANOJO010000365.1:0-4850 GCA_031418795.1 Bacteroidota bacterium
CCTCTCTTCCCTGCCCATCAATTATTCCTTTCCCGGTAATTGCAATATTCTGCTGATCATGACATAATAGTAATGCGGTCAATCCCTGTCTTTCATAATCAAATGGGTTTAATGAGCCGAGCAGTACTGCTCCTTCCAGCAGATGCAAACCGACACCCGATTTAAGATGAATTGACCCGGTGAGAAATCTTCCAACATCGAACACCAACCTGCCGCCACCCTGCTGCTGAATATAATCAATAGCGAATTGTATGGAACGGGTATTGAGGGTTACCCCATCAGAATAAATACCAAACAAAGAAGCCGGGTAATCTTTTGCCTTGCTCTCCACACATTGAAAACAAATGAGCAGGGCAATGAAATATTTTTTTATGATGGCAATCATGTTTTTTACTTTAATAAATAATGACAGGTCTCAACAAGAAGTTGTAGTCCCGACAGTAGCACCTCTTTCCACCTGTTACATCCTGATTCTTCCAAATTCAGAACTGTGGCCACTCCCAAAATTCCCCGGGCTAATTCAAGTTAATTGGGATATAGCATAAAGTAATATTTGTTTTAGCAAGTGTTTTAGTGGGGTGCTTACTTTGTTGACAAAAATAACAAATGTCGTAATTGTTAATTTAAAACTCCGGAAATACCTACCAAAGAAGGATGGCTTGTTTCCTATTTATATCCGCATTACCAGGAATCGCAAAAGCTCATGGTTGTCTGTAAATGTCTCTGTAAAAGCAAAGGAATGGGATGAGGTTAAAGGAAAGGTCAGGCCAGATCATCCCAATTCAGCGAGGGTAAATGCCTGCCTGAAACATGTAAAACTGAAGTATCAAAATGATATTATGGAAATTGCAAGAGCCGCCGCCGGTAAATTAATTATCACTATAAAAAAAGCAGGGCAGGAAAGAAAATATACAATTAAGGAAGGGGCTACGCAGAAAATTGAGTTGTGATTTTTATGCTTGCCCGACGAAGCTTTTAATTTATTAAAAGCGTAGTTGGGTAGTCGGCTTTTGTGCTACTATTAAACTTCCGTTGCAGTTTACCCAGAGCAAAGCGAAGGGCACTCTTGTACGCCTGCCTCGCTGCGCAGCAATGCGGGATTCTGTTCGCTATTCAGCATTACAACTTGAGTCATCTGTCTTATTTGGAGGGGTTGGTGCAATAAAGTAGCTTTAAGTTGCGACAACTCACGAGTTAGCAGCAAGTGTAAATAGACCCTGCGGCTTCTACTCGACTTCGCAAACAAAACTAGTAAGCTTAATCCTTTAGAAAATGTTTTTATCATCAATTCATATTCAGAACTACAAAGGAATTAAAAATCTAAAGGCGAATTTCAATAAAGATATTAATGTAATTATTGGCGAGAACGGAGGTTGCAAAACGGCCCTGATTGATGCTATACGATTACTCTACAATTTGGGCAAACAACAGAGGGAACTTTATGTTATTGCTGACGACTTTTATACAGGAGAATCCGTCATTACCATTTCATACGAATTCGAAGATTTAACTACAGACCAGAAAGGAGCATTTTATGAGTATGTAGTTTTAGGAGAAAGCGAAGAAAAAGACTTTGCAAGAATTACTATTTCTTATAAGAAAGAAAATCAAAAAATTCTATTTAGTTATTTCACAGGTGAAGTAGAAGGGCAAAAAGCCGATAGTGCAACATTTCAGTTCTTTATCCATTATTACTTAGGTGCTTTACGTGATAGTACAAGAGATTTATTAACTAATCGTAACAGTATTTTAGGAAGTTTGATAAACCGACAGGTTGAGAACAATAAAAGCCAAGATAGTTACGAATCCATTATCAAAACAGCCAATGATGATTTATTGAAACTGAAAGAGGTTACAGATTCACAACAGTCAATCAATTCAAACCTTACTAACATTTACAGGCAATCAATAGAAAATCAAATCGGCTTACGTATTGAAGAAGCCAAAGCCGAATACATTGTAAATATTATTAAACCCTATTTACCACATGATACAAAAACACTCACAGGCGATGGTTTCAATTTAAAGCAAAATAGTTTAGGATTTAATAACCTTATATATATAGCAACTGTTTTAGGAGACATAAGCCAACAGCTTAAAGATGACAAAACTTCTCATTATACACTACTTATTGAAGAGCCCGAAGCACATCTTCATCCGCAGTTACAATTGAACTTATTTAATTTTTTAAAGCAAACGAACGACCAAGACAATTCGCAACTTTTTATTACAACTCATTCACCAACCCTAACTTCTAAAGTTCCTCTTGATAACTTAATTCACTTATCAAAGTATCGTGAAGCAGTTAACCTGAATCAGTGTTTTGAAGGTAGAGAAGCAATTCAAATAGAAGACGACGACGAAGATTCTTTTACAGATGATGCTTTGAATAGAAAAAACCAATTAGAGCGATACATTGATGTTACCAAATCACAGTTGTTCTTTTCAAAGGGCGTTTTATTTGTTGAGGGAATCTCTGAAGAACTTTTAGTTCCTGTATTTGCACAAATTCTTAATCAAAGATTAGAGGACTTCAAAATTGAATTACTTAATGCTGATGGAACATCTTTTTATCCTTTCATATACTTGTTTAACTCAACTGATAAATTCAAAACGCTACCTATCCCCTTATCAATCCTGACTGACGATGATAGATTCACAGAATCAAAAAACACAGAATATAGTTTCAAAAATATAAAAGACAATATGCTGAAGGTAGAAGAACTTTTTGAAAAAATAAAAGCTGCTGCCCAATCAACAAGAATTAAAAACATTTCAGAGATAATAAAAACCGTTCCTGAGAAAATCAGTTTAAATTTCTCCTTCAAAACATTTGAGTTTACACTTGTTCAATCCAATATTTCAAAATCAAAAACACAAATTGTTGAAAACTTACTTTGGAAATATTTAGCAAAAGACAAATCAATAGTAAAGAAATTCAAGAAGATAAAAGAGCATTTAGATTCGTTAGTTGAAGCTGAAATAACCGAGGCAGAACTAAGCAAGTTGCAAACTCTTATTTGGAAAGCGCTGCCAAGTAAAGCAGAGTTTGCGCAAGACTTTTCTATTTACTTGTTAGCGAATCTTGAGGCAGCAAGAACAAATTTTATTGTTCCGGATTACATTGTAAAGGCAATTACTCATTTAATCAACTACAAATCAAAATGAGTATTAAACTATCCGATGAACAAATTGTTTATGTTCAGGCATCAGGAAAAGTAATCATGAATGCTTGTCCTGGAAGTGGTAAGACAACAACTGTAGCACACAAACTTTATTCATTAATTCAAAATTGGGAATGTAGCTTTTCAAGAAATGCGGGAATCGCTTGCCTTTCTTTTACCAATGTTGCTTAAAATGAAATTGCTGTGAAGTACAGAGAGATAAACGGCTTTTCATTACCCTATCCTCATCTCATTTCAACCATTGACAGTTTTGTAAACTCATACATTACTTTGCCTTTTGCACACAAGGTAAAGGACATAGGGAAACGCTACCGAATAATTGACGACATCGGTTACTTAGACAGAATTTTTCAATCCAACTGGCAACTGATGAAAACATTCAAAAACTATTTGTTTGCTTTTGCACCAAGCAAAATAGATTACATGATAAATGGTAGTTTCTCGTGGGATGGACATGATAAAAGCGGTGATGCTGAATTTGTGAAATATGCAAAAGAAATAAAAACAATGCAAATTCAAATGGGCTTACTTAAAACAAGTGATTCAACTTTCGTTGCATATCATATTTTAAAGAAGTATCCACGATTAGCAAAATATATTGCGGCAAAATTTCCATACTTGATTATTGATGAGGCACAAGATACCTCTGAAATTCAACACTCAATTTTGGAAATGCTTTACAAAGAAGGCTTAAAGAATATTGATTTGGTCGGCGACCCTTATCAATGTTTGTATCAGTGGAGAGATGCAAGTCCCGAATTGTTCCTTCAAAAGTTTGATGATAATGTTAACTGGAAAGGAATTTACCTGACTGAAAACAGACGTTCAACAAAAAAGATAATTGATGTTTTCAGTTTGTTGAGAAGAAATACGGATAAGGCAATAGTTCCAGTAATTGACACAGAATCCGACTTGCCATTGCACATTATCAAATATGATAGTCCCAATTATGCTGATGCGATTGCTAAGTATGAAAAACTTTGTGCTGACAATAAGTTTATTTCTAACACAATTCTTGTAAGGGGCAATGCGTTAAAAAACTCTTTAATTGGTAAAGAGAGTAACTATCGACCATGGAACACATCATTGCCCTATCTTCTGATTGAATCTAAGATACACTTGCAATCAAATGAAATCAAAGAGGCGGTAAAAAAAGTCAGGCGAGTTGTCATTGGACTCTTTTCACCCGACATTTCTTTTGCGGACTTAAAAGAAAAAGAGCAAGAATTAAAAAATGATAAAAAAATAAACGCTTTAATATTTAACTTGATACGAGTTTTGCCATCTTTTGATTTATCACTTAAGGAATGGACAAGCCAGACTCAACAATACTTAAAAACCGAATTGGAACTCTCGAATGCACCCGACTTTGAAATAAGAAAGAAAAATGTAACAAAAAATGGAAGGATCTTATTTGATAAAACAACATTGGATAATCCTGTAAATAAGTATTTCAAAAAATCCACAACTGATAATAACCTTCCAATAACTACTATACATCAAGTAAAAGGAATGACCTTTGATTCAGTTTTTTTGATATTGAACTCCAAAAACCATAAAGAGAATATAACCTTGAATGATTTTACTTTACTAGACTCAATACCTACTGAAAAGCAACGATTGATTTATGTTGCTATTTCAAGGCCGAGAACTTTATTGTGTATA
>JANOJO010000366.1:0-2259 GCA_031418795.1 Bacteroidota bacterium
CCCAGCCTCTCAATCGTTCCCTTAATTCTTTCAGCCCTTGTTACTTCTCTTTTCGCCGTCACGATCCATTCGATGTATTCTTTCTTATTGGTAAAAGAAAGAGAATTGAATAAGGCTGATTGTTTTTTATTTTTCTTCAAAGCAGCTGCGAGGTCATCCGGCAGTTTCACTTCTTTCGTTGTTGGATTTACCCAATTGAAAATTTCTCCTGGCGCAGCGGGTTTCGCTTCTTTCTTTCTATCAGCATCAGTTTTGGCACGGAAACCAAAGACCGACCATGTATCATCAAAGGAAATCAAACTTATCCAGGTAAGTTTATCGCCTTCTGCGAGTAAGCAATCCCAGCCTTTATCTCTTGTAAGGTCTGTTTGAATTTTTGATGTGCCCTTGGGATAATAAACCCAGACAATCACTTCGGGCTTTACTAATTTCATAATCCTGTTCATTTCTTTTTCTAATTGAGCTTTGTTCATTACAAACCAATGCACCTGGTCGTATGTTTTTGTATTGTCAGAAATTTTTACTCCCGGCGGTAATGCACCAAGTCCTTTTTTAAAATTATCGGGGGCATGAATGGTGAGCAGTATGTATCCTGATTTTATTTTTAGTTTATCAGCAATGGAGGTTGCCATAAAAAATATTTTTTTGGGTTTAAAAATAGGGGGCTAAAGCCCGGATATCTTTTGTTCTTCATTAACCCCATCCGCCATGTGGCGGATGGGGTTATAAATTTCAAATTCCAGTCAATGGGCTTTAGCCCAAATGAATTAATCAGCAATTTTTGCCAAATGTAAAAACTATCGCTTACCTGTATTTATTGAATATTGCTAAATACTATTGATGATATAAAAAAGCATAAAGAAACATACCACTAATTTTAAAAACGAACCAAGCAGAAAACCAACAAAAGAACCAAAAGCAGATTTCAAAGATTTTTTTGAATCTTGCCCGCCAATCATTTCACCAATAAATGCTCCTGCAAATGGCCCGATGATAACGCCCCAGGGTCCCAGCCAGAATGCAGCCAAAAAACCAAGTGTGCATCCCCACACGCCATACTTTGTGCCGCCAAATTTTTTGGTGCCCCAAATCGGAATCAGGTAATCCAGCACAAGAGAAACAACTACAACCGCAGCAAAAATTAAAATCGTTTTTGTGTCAAAAGGATTTGGGTCCCTCAATTGTTGCAATAGCAAACCAATAAAAGCAATTGGCGGGCCGGGCAAAAGCGGAAGCAGGCTGCCGAGTATAGCAACGATGCATAAAACTATGCCGAGTATTATCCAGAACCATTCCATCATGTGTTTGAGGTTTAGAATTTGAAGTTAGGGAATTAGAAATATTTAATGTTCAATTTTCAATGCTCAAATTAAAGCGCCTCATCCCGACTTTCTTCCCGCTTTAGCGGGACAAGCTCTGGCGGAGAAGGCCATCTGAGCACAGCCCTTGCTTATTCAATTCTGTTTTAAGTGTTGCAAGTAATGACAATACTTTAAAAAGCATCCCCTCCTTCGGAGAGCCTGTCCCGATTTTTTCGGGAGGTGAATTTAGGACACATATTACTTTAGGAAATCGGGGTGGGTTGCTCAATAGATAACAAAAAGTTGAAAGGAGCGTCGCCACAAAAGCCCAATCAGGGTGCAAATGCTGGTAACCAAAATTAAATTTTCAAAATGCCGGTAGTTCAGTTTGGTTAAGAACTCTTAAACTTTTAATCCATTAAACGAATAAAAATCAGTCTGCCAATTTTTCACCCTCACACCCGTGGCACTATCATTGACAATCAGGATTGAACCTGCCTACCGTCAGGCAGGCCCTTAAAATTCAAAACAAAATGGGAAAGATAATTGGAATAGACCTTGGAACAACTAATAGCTGCGTGTCTGTAATGGAAGGCAGCGAACCAGTAGTAATAGCTAACGACGAGGGCCGCCGCACAACCCCGTCAGTAGTGGCTTTTCTGAAAAATGGCGAACGTAAAGTAGGTGACCCCGCCAAGAGGCAGGCCATCACCAATCCGCAAAACACTATTTCAAGTGTGAAGCGTTTTATGGGCCGCCGCCACGATGAAGTGACAGAAGAAATAAGCCACTGGAGCTATAAAGTAGCCAAAGGTGACAATAATACTTGCCGTATTGACATTGATGGTCGTCTTTATACGCCACAGGAAATATCGGCCATGGTGCTGCAGAAGATGAAGAAAACTGCTGAAGATTACCTGGGCCATGAAGTGCATGATGCAGTAATTACTGTGCCTGC
>JANOJO010000367.1:0-6683 GCA_031418795.1 Bacteroidota bacterium
GATTGTAAATAAGATCAATAATCCAAGTAAAAGTTTTAAATCAATTTGAGGTTCAATAATATGATGAGTTAGTTCATCAAAATAACTACTAATAGAATTAATATTCAACCCATTTTTTCCAATAATTTCTTTTTGAGAAAATAAATACTCCCTTACTAAATCACTTCCATTCTGTACAGCACCTGTTATAGTAATAGGTTTAGATGATAAAGGAATTGTACCTCTCAAATATCTAATTCGTTTATCTAAATCAAAATAAATATATGCATTATCGCCACTTCTTTTTTCGCCGGTCTTTAATTCATTTATCAAATTTGCCTGGTAAAGTTTGGGGTCACTATATAATATTTCAGATTTGCTTCCAATCTCTTTACCAGCTTTTATAAATAAATCATATTGATTCTCCCTCCAATTCAATGCTGATACACCTGCTCCATAGTAATTACCTATATCTTCCCATATCCATCCTGTTGGAGTTGTTTGGCTTTCCCATTTTCTATCATCGCCAAATACGCCACCTTCAAACTTTGTAATGCCTTTTTGCTTCATTGCCTTTACCCATTTACCAAATACAAATGATTCTTTAGCATTTTCAAAACGCCAAGTACCTAAAGTAGGGTCTCCGTAACCAACAACAAACAAACTACCTTCTAGTTCTCCATTATTTATTTTTCCATCGTATCCCAACTCAGTCTTATATCTATAATTCTTCCCCAACAATTCAAAAGCCGTAACACTGGTAATTATTTTTTGTGTGGAAGCAGGCGCTAACCCCACTCTTGAGTTTTTATCAAAAACAACCTGGCCTGTACTTGCATCAATTACATAAAGTGAGCTGATGGCATATTTCAACTGGCTGTCTTTTTCAAAAGCAAGAAATGCTTTTTGTAATTTTTGAGAGACCGTTTGTGCAAAAGAACCAGCAACCAGAAAAAAGAAACCAGCAACCGCTAACAAGAATCGTTTCATAAAAATGCTTTTTATCAAAACTAAAAAGAATTAACTTTAGTGTATGGAAAATGAAGTTAAAGAACCGGTGCCGAAGTATAATTATATTTCTGCGGAGAAATACTTAGAAGCTGAAAGGGCTGCAATAGAAAAGCATGAGTATTATAATGGAGAAATTTTCGCTATGTCAGGTGCATCACCACAGCATAATGATATTACTTTTAATATCAACAGAATTGTGGCTCCTTTTATTCATGGCCGGGGTTGTAAACTTTATGGCAGTGATTTTCGAATTCATATTCCGGAAAACACTCTTTACACTTATCCTGACTTTACAATAGTTTGCGGCAAGGCTGAAACCACAGATGTTTATACTGATAACCTTACAAATCCATCTGTCATTATTGAAATACTTTCCAAATCTACCAGGGATTACGACAGAGGCACCAAGTTTAATTTATATCGCAGTATTAAGACTCTGAAAGAATATATCCTGATTGATTCTACTAAAGTATCTGTGGAGATTTTTACCAAACTGGAAGATAGTAGTTGGATGCTAAAGGAATTCAAACAACTTACCGACAGCTTTTATATTTCTACAATTGGTCTCACACTTCAGTTGAAAGATGTTTATGAAGATGTGAGTATTGACGAATAACGATATTTGCCTGAAAATAATTTCTTTTGAAACAAATCAACGCCTCCATCATCACCATTGGCGATGAACTTTTAATCGGCCAAACCATTGATACCAACAGTGCATGGATGGCGCAGGAATTAAATAAGATTGGTGTATGGGTAAAAAGAAGAGTGGCAGTAGGCGATGTGTGGGATGATATCTGGAATACGCTGGATGAAGAAAGCAAAGAATCAGAAATTATTTTCATCACCGGCGGACTTGGCCCCACTGCTGATGATATTACCAAACCATTACTATGTAAATATTTTGGTGGTAAAATGGTGGTGAATGAAAATGTGTTGCAGCATGTTAAAGATATTTTTACAAAACTAAACCGCCCCATGCTGGATCGAAATCTGAAACAAGCCGAAGTACCGGATGTTTGTATAGCATTGCACAATGCAAGAGGAACTGCACCGGGAATGTGGTTCAGCCGACCCCCCCAAACCCCAGCCCCCTCTAACTCCCCCGAAGGGGGAGAACCAGCAACCGCACAAAACCGGCAATCAGAAAATTCTGACAAAAAGAAAAATAATTTTATTGAAGATATTTCGAAAAGCTATGCAAGTGCGTTGATGGCTTCCCCCTTCGGGGGAAGTCGGAAGGGGGCCATTTTTATCTCCTTACCAGGTGTACCCAACGAAATGAAAGGGTTGATGATAAATGAAGTGTTGCCGCGTTTACAAAAAGAATTCATATTACCAGCCATTGTTCATAAAACAGTTTTTACTGCCGGCCAGGGAGAAAGTTTTATTGCAGAAAGAATAAAAGACTTTGAAACTTCACTACTGCCACATATAAAACTAGCCTATCTCCCATCTTATGGTATGGTAAGATTGAGATTAACATCTATTGGTGAAAATAAAAACAAAGTAGAAGAAGAATTACTACCTTTTTTTAATTCATTAAAAGAATTAGTGAAAGATGTGATGGTAACTGATGAAGATGAAGGTCTGGAAATAACTATTGGAAAAATTTTAAAAGCAAAAAATAAAACGATGGCTACGGCTGAAAGCTGTACAGGTGGTTATATAGCACATCTTATTACTTCCATCCCCGGTTCTTCCGCATATTTTAATGGCAGCATAGTATGCTATGCAAATGAAGTAAAGGAAAATATACTGGGGGTTTCATCAGAAATATTAAAAACTGTTGGCGCAGTAAGTGAGGAAACGGTAACGCAGATGGTGAAAGGAGTGATTGAAAAACTGAATGTTGATTTTGCAGTTGCTACTTCAGGCATCATGGGGCCAGATGGCGGCACTAAAGAAAAACCCGCAGGTACTGTATGGATTGCTGTTGGTAATAATAAAAAAACTGAAGCACAGAAATTATTTTTTCGATTTGACCGGGAAAGAAATATTGAAATGACAGCGCAGGCAGCCTTGAACATGCTGCGAAAATTTATTCTGGCTAACAGTTGATCGGGTTGTAATATCTAAATCATTATCTTTGGATCGATTGATGAAAATAAAAAAATAATTATGGCCATAGTTGATCTTGTAATGCCGAAACTGGGCGAAAGTATTATGGAAGCAACCATTTTAAAATGGCTGAAGCAACCAGGTGAACCTGTATCAATGGACGAAACCATCCTGGAAATTGCAACAGATAAAGTGGATAGTGAAGTGCCAAGTACTGCAGCCGGTGTTATTTCAGAAATTTTATTTAATGTAAATGATGTGGTACCCGTAGGTACTGTAATTGCAAGAATTAAAACAGAAGCCGTAGAAACTATTTCAGAAAGCCCGGGTATTCCTTCACAACCCAAAGAGTATTTTGAAACAACAATTGCAGAAAATAAAGACACTCAACATTCAACACTCAACATTCAACATTCAAGTTCTAATGGTAATCGCTTCTATTCACCTCTTGTATTAAATATTGCAGCCAGTGAAGGAGTAAGTATGTCTGAACTGGAAAAAATTCCGGGCACAGGAAATGAAGGCAGGGTAACTAAGAAAGATATACTTCAATATGTAAGTGAGAGGAAAGCTACGAGCTATAAGCCACGAGTTGCGAGCCAAACGCAAATGGTGATGATGAATGAGGAGGAAAAATCAGTAACTAATTATCAGCAACCAGCAACAAGCAATCAACAACTCACAACATACTCCGGCAATGTAGAAATAATAGAAATGGATCGTATGCGTAAATTGATTGCCGATCACATGGTACGCAGCAAACATACAAGCCCGCATGTAACAAGTTTTACAGAAGCAGATGTTACCAACTTAGTAATGTGGCGGAATAAAGTGAAAAAAGAATTTGAAAAAAGAGAAGGCACTAAAATTACTTTCACGCCACTATTTATTGAAGCCATTGTAAGATGCATTAAAAAATTCCCGTTGATGAATTCTTCTCTTGATGGCGATAAAATAATAATCAAGAAAGATATTAATATAGGAATGGCAACCGCACTTCCCAGCGGCAACCTGATTGTTCCTGTTATTAAAAATGCAGACCAACTGAATCTTGTTGGTTTATCAAAACAGGTAAATGCACTGGCGGATAATGCAAGAAACGGAAAACTAAAAGCAGATGATACTGCCGGTGGCACATTTACTTTAACCAATGTGGGTACTTTCGGCAGCCTGATGGGCACACCGATTATTAACCAACCACAGGTAGCCATACTTGCAGTGGGTGCTATTAAAAAACGTCCGGTTGTAGTGGAAACTCCTGCGGGGGACAGCATTGCTATTCGCCAGATGATGTATTTAAGCATGAGTTATGATCACCGGATAATAGATGGCAGCCTGGGTGCAACTTTCTTAACTGCCGTTGCTAAAGAGTTGGAGAATTTTAATGGCGAAAGAGATTTTTGAACACGGATTAAAAGATTTTATGGATTGCCCGGATTCGTCAGAGAGAGTTTTGATCACGGATTAAAAGATTTTTTGGATTGCCCGGGTTAACCCGGGATTTTAATTTGTTGGATTGCCGTAAGTCTTATTTTCAAATTTCATCTTCTTCCCTTTTTTAGTTACAATATAAAGATTGTCGTATTCAGAATCAGGTAAATCCTTTGGCACTTTTATTTCTCCGCAAAGTTTGTTTACAATATCATCAACTGTGTTGGAATGACCGACGATTAATGAATTTCCTTTTTTAATTTCTTTTAATTTCTGAATAAGAAAATCCAGTGAATCTCTTGTATTGTACAATTCAATCTTTGTTGCGCCCCGCAATGCATTTAATGGTTGTGCTGTATTTATTGTGCGGATGGTGTTGGTAGAAAAAATATGATTAATGTTTTCTGCTTTTAATTCTTCTCTCAATTCAATGGCCCTTACTTTACCAGCAGCAGAAAGCGGCGGATCGTTTGGCGTATTCATTACCACACCTGGAGTTGGAATTTCTTTTTCTGCATGACGTACAATAAAATATTGCACCGGTGTGCAGGATGAAACAAGAAGCAGTAAAAAGAATAAGTAAAATAACCTCATAAATAAGTTTTTAACATATCTAAGGTAAACTTAGTTTCAAATATCAAAGTCTTTTTATAATTTACAGCAACTAACCCAACAGTAACACTATGAAAAGTTTATCTGAAACCTGGTTTGCCGAAGGCTATATTGATTTTGAACTGAAAAAATACACACTGCTCGCCTACCTGCAGGAAGTAAATAAACAGTTTAACGAAAGCAAATTGTATCCGCTTCTCTCCGACATTATTTTGCACTACAACAATCTTGTATCATTCAGGGAAAATAAAAAATTCCTGCAGGAACATTTCCCCAAAAAACTTACCGGTATGCAAATGGAAAAACTACATGTGCTGTATGAACAAATGATAGAAGATGATGAACTGATGCAGGAACTGGAAGAAATAATTAATTATTCTGCCTCCACTATGAAGAGTACCATCAACAGTGGCGTGGAAATTTATGAACTGGTGGAAGATAAAATAACGATCAACCCTGTGGGCATTATCCCGCTTGATAATAAAGAAGGATATTTCTTTTTAAACACAACGGCTAATAAAGAAACATTGGTGTATCACTACCGGCTTTCTTTTTTTGAAAAGCATGATGAAAAATACCGGAGCATGAAAAGCACTTATGTAAACAGTTGGTCAAGAAGCTTTGTAAATACACTTGAAAATATAAAATCTGAATTGATTCGTTACAGAAGCCAATTACCCAACCCTGCTGTGTTTTCAATAGAAGCAGCGCTTTCATTACCGGTGGAAGAAACACTTTTACCAATTGCAAAAAGAAGTCTGGTGAAATATATTAGTTCGAAGGCAGCTTAATGATAATGGCTGCATGGTTAAATTGTTTAATTGTTTTTATTCTTAATAGAAACATTCAATTGTGTATGATGCATATTTTAAAATAACCATTTAACAATTAAGCAATTTATTAATTCCATTACTCCACTTCCAGCCCCCAATCTTTTCCCTTCTTCACCGCAGGCATACCCTCGCTCAACCATTTTGCCGGCTTTTCATCTTTTAATAACCAGCCAAAGAATTGTTCAAAGCGGATAGCCAAATCTTTGCGATTTTTTCTTTGCACCACACCATGCGGTTCGCCGTTGTAGTTTATCATCCATACTTTTTTATTCAATCTTCTTAACGCGGTAAACATTTCAATTCCCTGTGTGTAGGGCACGGCATCATCATTATCATTATGAAGAATTACAACGGGAGTATTGACTTTATTCAAACTAAACAAAGGAGAGCTTTCCATATACTGCGGTAAAGCTTCCCACAAAGTTTTTCCAATACGGCTTTGTGTTTTTTCATACTGCCATTGGCGGCTGATACCAGTTCCATAACGAATACCACCATAAGCGCTGGTCATATTTACTACCGGTGCGCCGGCCCATGCGGCCTTAAACATATTTGTTTTGGTAATGATATAAGCAATTTGATATCCGCCCCAGCTATGGCCTTCAAGCCCCATGCGGTTTGCATCTACCCATTTATATTTTGCAATTAAAGATTTTGCGCCACTCACTACATAGTCCAGTGCATCTTTACCCGGGTGGCCTGTGCCATAACTTATGTTTGGAAAAAAAACCACATAACCGTTACTTACAAACCAGG
>JANOJO010000368.1:0-8606 GCA_031418795.1 Bacteroidota bacterium
GGTCAGGTGATCAACAACTACTATCACCTCATTTCTTTTTGTAACAAAATACCAGATGGGCAAACTCCGAGGCATACGGAAATATTCACCATGACTAATAAATAATAATTACCTTTCCTCATCTCTTAATTCACCTAAAACAATTTTTTATGAGAAGTAAATTTCAATTAGCTCTTCTTTCTGTTATTACCACATTAGTTTTTTCTGCCTGTAATGCACCTGCTGAAAAAGCTGCAACAGTTGATTTGGATAAACTTAAAATAGAAATACAGGCAATGGAAGATGCTTTTGCTGCAGCAGAAAAAGCAAAAGATGCAGCAGCTGTAGCAGCTTATTACAGCGATGATGCAATTAGTTATAGCCGGAATGAAGAACCTGCTTCAGGTAAAGAAGCCATTAAAGCAGGTATTGCAAAACGCATTGCAAATGACACAACAGGTAATCTTAGTGTTTATAAAGTTGTTGACCTTTTTGCTGAAGGAAATACTTTAGTAGAAATTGGTTCATGGACACTGCTTAATCCTGCAGGCGCAGAAACAGATAAGGGACATTATATGTCTTTGTTTCAAAAGCGTGATGGAAAATGGGTTTGTGTCCGGGATATGAATGTTACTTCAACTCCTGCCAAGTAACCCTTATAAGAAACAGAATAAAGTATTCAATTTAAAATGAGACCAAAGGAGTCTGCGAAATGCAGACTCCTTTTTTTTAAACTTTTTAAAAAGTACGGAACTAAGGAAGAGAATTTGTGGTTTATATAATTGTTAGCTTGTATGTATTTTGAATATTATAAAATATATAAGCAATAAATCATTTGTCCAGCGGTATCTCTACTATTATTTCACAACCCTTACCCGGCGCTGAATTTAAAATGAATTTACCTGACAATGATTCGGCTCTTTTTTTAATATTGCTCAGGCCAATCCCTTTTTTTGAAGTCATGGTATTAAATCCTTTACCATTGTCAAATATCCTCAGGCTTACCGTATTGGCAGATAATGTTACTGCTATTTCAATTGCACTGGCTTCTGCATGTTTTATAATATTTTTTGTTTGCTCCTGCAATATCCTGTACAGATTTATCTGAATATCATCGTTGATTATACTACCTGACTCATCAAAATCAAACTGAATATTAAACTGATTGTTTAAATTAATGGACCATAACAGGTTTTCAAAAGCATCTTTTAAAGAACTGTCATCAAAAGAGGCAGGCGCAAGCTCATGCGATAGCTTCCTCACTTCATTTATTGCATCTGTTATATATCCTTTACCTGTTTCTATTAATTCAACAGATCTTCCTTTGTCTGTTTGTTTTGCTTTTACCATATCAAAAACAAGTAACGAACCGGCCAAAATTTGATTTACATTATCATGCAGTTCTGCCCCAATAAAACGGCGTTCCTGTTCCTGTGCATCCAGGGTTGCTTTTGTAATCCGTATTTCTTCCTCTACCTGGTAAGTAATATCCTGCATGGCTCCAATAATTCTGCAAGGTTTACCATTTTCATCAAATACAACAAAAGCTCTGTCAAAAATATGTTTATAAGAACCGTCGGCGCAGCGAAACCGGTAAGTTAATTGAAACCTTTGCAGCCCTTTTTCAAAAATATCATTTAATGACCAGGCTACTTTTTGAAAATCATCAGTATGTAACTTTTCATTCCACCAATCCACAACATTTTCCACTTCATCTGCAACGTATCCAAACATTTTAGTGATGCCTTCATTATACAGCATCCTGTTATTTACTATATCCCAATCCCAAATGGTATCGCTGGTGGCCCGTGCAAGTATATCATACCGTTCAATGGCTGATTTTGTTTTTGTTTCAGCATTCTTCCGTTCTGTGATATCAATGCCAATGCCCAGGAGGCTGGGCTTGCCATCATACTGCATGCGCAGGCCTGTAAAATAAAATGGAATTTTTTTACCGGCTTTTGTTGTAAAATTTGCTTCCGCATCTCCACTGCCGCTGGCAAAAACTTTCCGGCTTCTTTCCTGCATATGCTTTCTGTCTTCGCCATCAAAAAATGCTATCGGGTTCATGCTGCCTAATTCAGCTGCAGAATATCCTGTTACATTTTCTAATTGTTTGTTCCAGCGTAACAGTTTTAAATTTTCATCATAAAAATAAAATACTCCCGGCAGGCTGTTAATAATAGAATCTGAAAGTTCTTTTTCTTTTTTGATTACCAGTTCAGCTTTTTTATGTTCAGTAATATCACGGGTTACACTCAATAAAGAAATAATTTTTCCTTCAGCGCTCTTTAATGGAACAGCATGTGTTTCTAACCAGCGATGCGTTCCTTTTATACCCGTGATCTCAAATTCCAGTGTTCCGGGTATCCCTTTAAAAACATCTTTGGTTAATCGTTCAAAGGCTTTCCGGTAAGGTTCACAAATAATACCCAATACAGATTTTCCCTGTACCTGCTGCAGGTTATCCGCTTCTAACATTGCCAGCCCTGCAGTATTCATATCTTCCAGGCAGCCGTTAATGTCTAATAGTTTTACACATTCAGGCTCGGCCTGTACTATTGTGCGAAGATGGTTTTCACTTTGAGCCAGGGCATCCTCTGCTTTCTTGCGTTCGGTATTATCAATCCCAACTCCTATCAGGTGGATTTTACCTTCATATTCTATCATAAAGCCCGTTAAATAATAAGGAATTTTTTTATGCTCTTTTGTATAGAAACTGGTTTCTACATTCACCTCTCCTTTCGTAAACACCTCTTCTATTTTTTCCTCTATCAATTCTTTTTCATCTTTATCAAAAAAATCAAGCGGATGCATACCGGCTATTTCCGTGGCATTGTAGCCGGTTGCGGTTTCAAAATTTTTATTCCAGCGTAAGAAATTTACATTTTCATCCAACAGGTAAAATACACCCGGCAGGCTATTGATGATGGTATCGGAAAATTCTTTTTCTTTAATAATCTGCCTCTCTGCTTTTTCCTGTTCCGTTATATCCTGTATTAATGAAAGGATTGACTGAATATTACCTTCCTCATCTTTCAGCACTGAATTGAACCACTGGCAATGAATGACCTTACCAGATTTTGTATGATTACGATTAAGGCATTTATTACTGTTAGCGGCCCCGGTCATTAATTCATTGGCGATGATTGCAACAGCCGGAGCATCTTCTTCAAAGACCAGGTTAAAGTCATTAAAATGTTTATTGACAACTTCAGTTTCTTTCCATCCGAATATTTTTTCTGCCTGTACCGACCATTTCCTTATCATAAAATTTTTATCCCATTCAATAATTGCCAACGGCGAATTGTTCAGATGGTAAGTCAGCCGCTGATTTGCCATTCTCAAATCTTCTTCGGCTTTTTTGCGTTCAGTAATATCACGGGCAAAGGCAATTGCCTTTCCATCTTCAAGCATTTTTACCGTTACCTCCGTTTCTATAAGAGAGCCGTCTTTCCGCATCAAATGCCTGTAAACAGTTTTAGTATCTCCTGCCAGTATCGCAGCATAATTTTCCTGGTTCATAATGATATCGTCAACAAGAATATCAGTAAGTTTCAGTTTAGCAAATTCTTCTCTTGAATAGCCTAATAAGGTAAAACAGCTTTTATTAAACTCATGTATAGTTCCATCGAAAGAATAAATAAGGATGGCATCGCTGGCCTGCTCAAACAGCTTATGGTATTTTTCTTCGGTCTTTTGTATTAATATTTCCCGTTCCTTGTTATCAGTAATATCGATCATTATATTGATAGCCCCGGTCAGTTGACCTTCGGCATTAAATAAAGGAGAAGGGTACGGAAGGACATGCCTGTAGCTTTCATCGGGTAGTTGAACCATTACTTCTTTTCCATGAACCGGCCTGCCCTCTTTTAAAGTGAGGGACAACGGGCAACTTTCAAGTGTTAAATCAGTACCATCTGTATTAAATGTTTTCCATGAACCACACCACAAATCTTTTCCTGCAATTGGCTCCCTGCCCCATAATTTAACAGCAGCTTTATTGTATAATTGAATATAGCCTGATGCATCGCAGGTATAAACTGCCTCGGGTAAATTTTGAATCAGGGATATATATTGCTTTTCGTTTTCCTTTAATTCTTTTTCTGTTTTATACTTTTCTGTAATATCATTGAACACCAGCACAGCTCCGGAAATATTTCCATTGATATCAAGAATTGCCGAACCATTATTGTTGATGATAAACGTTCCGGAATTTTTCGCCTTCAGAAGGGTGTTGTTTTCGTGTCCGATGGTTCCGCCCTCTTTCAGGATACGGCTTACAATATTTTCAAAAGGCCTGCCTGTTTCCTGGTTTACCACATCATATACTTTTTGCAACGGTTGATTTTTTGCATCCTGCCAGCTCCATCCGGTAAGCCGCTCTGCTGCAATGTTCATATACTGTATATTACCATCCCTGTCCGTACTTATCAATCCTTCACCAAGACTGTTTAAGGTGACTCTGTAATTTTCCTTTCTTACAAATAGTTCCTCATTTATTTTTTTTGCTTTCCTGATTTCTACTATCAGGAGATGAAAAACAATTACAATTAATATCATGGAAGCAACAATGCCTGAGTAGGCTATATTATTATTCCTGCTGCTTATTTTCAAAAATTTTGTTTGAAATATTTTTAGCTGCACCTGGAAATTCTCACTTATTTGTTTATTGATTTTGGCAATGGAATCAGACAGATGCAGCCCTTCGTTTGATGCAATTAAAGCAACTGCAGTATTGCAGTCATGATTATCACAAAGAGATTTTACCCGCTGCATGAATGCAATCTTTTGCTCAATCAAACTGTCCGACTTCAAAAAAAGTGCAAGATCCGAATTGTATTCATTCCGGTTCACTAATTGCTGCACCTGTTTGCACATGGCACGGATGGAATCAATGCCGGCATCAAAATTTTCCACATATTTCCGGTTGCCCGAAATAGCATAACCCCGGTTAGCCGATTCAGCATTTTTGATGTACAGACTCAGCTTTGCCAATTCGTTATTGAGATCATTGTTTTTAATCTTCTTTGCAAACTCATCTTCAAGCCAGTTGTTTTGCTTTGCAAAACCGTAAATGGCAGCGCCCAGCAGTACCATTGAAAAAATGAGCACAAACAGTAAAATTTTTTTTCTGCCGATCCCCGTTACTATTTGTTTTAACTGTTTGTGCATTTTATATTGATCTGGTTTTTCATTTGTAAAATATTTTTATTTAATTACTCAGATTTTATTAGCCGCAATACATTTAATAACACCGGGTACTATTTCAAACTCATGGTATTTATCAAAAAAGAAATCGGCGCCATTTGATTTACATTGTCTTTCTATATAATCATCAAACCGGTTAGATAAAACAATAACCGGTGTTTTTGCACCTGATTCTTTAATTAGTTTTAATAAATCAATCGTTTCATTCTCAGGTAACCCGCTATCCAGCAATACCACCCCGGGTTTAATTTCATTAAAAAGGGTTGAAGCATCTTTAAAACACACAGCTCCGTGTACAGCTGTAATGTTTTCTATTTCTAAAAGAAGGGTTTGCCAACTTTCAATTATCCGGAGGGAATTATCTACTACTAAAACGATCATATTTTTATTTTTTTCTGATCACAAAGAACTGATAACTGCAAATGGTATAAAATAGCAGGAGCATCCTTGTTTTAGTAGAAGTAAAGGAATTGACGGGAGTAGTACAACTACTCGCTAAAAGCAGAACATAAAATTGCCGGATTTTTTAAAGTTCTATGTCAGAAATTAAATGGTGGGCAATAGCATAGCGGGTCAATTCTGAATTAGTAGAGAGGCTGAGCTTATCCATAATCCTGCTGCGATGTGTACTTACTGTTGTAAGGGCTAAGGAAAGCGAATTGGAAATTTGAGTAACTGTTTTTCCAAAAGCAAGAAGTTTAAAAATTTCAAGCTCCCGGTTGGTAAGCAGCTCATGTGGTTTTTTGTTTGAATCAGTATGTATCAATAATTTTTCTGCTATTTCAGGTGTAATGTATTTTCTTCCTAAAAGAATTCTTTGTATAGCTGTGATTAATTCGTAAGGCGCTGCGTTTTTATTCATGTACCCCGATGCTCCGGCTTTTAAAACCCTTACTGCATATAAATCTTCGGTATAAATGCTTAAGATTAATACCGGCAACTTTGGCTTTATCAATTTTATTTGCTCCAATGCTTCCAGGCCGCTTCGGCCGGGCATGTCCAGGTCAGATATTACCAAATCATAATCATGTAATGTTACTTCCCTGATCAGGCTTTCGCCATCACTTACTTCTGTTATTTCTACCGAAGGATATTCGTCTTTAAGAATCTGAATAAGCCCTAAGCGTATAATGCTATGGTCGTCGGCTAAAATAATTCGTTTCATACAGCTATTTTCAAATTGTTATTTATGTCTTATACGGCAAAGTGATCATAATTTTTGTTCCTTTCTCCAAAGCAGAATCCAATTTAAATTTCCCATACAATGAATGAACTCTTTCTTTCATTCCTAAAATTCCAAATGTTTTTTTGTTTTGTACAGCTGCCGGATCAAATCCTTTTCCATTATCTTCAACAGTAAGAATAATTTTATCATCCTTAATTTTTAATGAAGCTAAAACTTTTTTTGCCTGTGCATAGCGCATAATATTGGTAAGCGATTCCTGGTACACCCTGAAAATACAATTGATTGTTTCGGTTGGTAATTTAACAGCCATTCCGGCATTGGTAAATGTAACTGGAATGCCGGTGCTTTCAGTAAACTGATTTCCCTGCCATTCAAGAGCTTCATACAAACCCAGTTCGTCTAAAACGCCGGGTCTTAATTCATTTAAAATTTTTCTTACTGATTGGTTGCTTCCGTCTAAAAGCTTAATAATATTTTTAAGTTTAGTTTTTATAGCCGTTGTTTCTTCGGGAGTTTTTTTATCAATCCATGCCACATCCATTTTAATGGCAGTAAGCTGCTGGCCCAGTTCATCATGAATTTCCCTGCCGATTCTTTTTCGTTCTTCTTCCCTTATGCTTTGCAGGTGGGCTGTTAGTTCTCTTAACTTCTCCGCTGTAGTTCTTATTTCTTCTTCTGCTTTTACCCTTTCAGTAATATCCATTATACTGCCAAGCATCCTGATGGGTTTGCCATCTGCCTTGCGTTCAATATATGTACGGCCATATATATTTATCCATCCTTTATTTTCTGTAAAAAGCCGGTATTCTGCCTCGAAGCTATTGTATTCCGAAGCCAGCGCATCATCAATAGTTTTCAACATACGTTCCTTGTCCTCGCCATGTAACCTCCGTTTCCATTCGTCATCTCCCGGTTCTGGATCGGCCATTGTTAATCCATACATATTCATAAGTACTTCATTACCCCAAAACTCATTGGTTTCAAGGTTCCATTCCCACACCGCATCGTTGGCAGCTTTACCGATTAATTCAAATCGTTTATTTGATTTTATGGTTTCTTCCGTTGCTTTTTTCCTGGCAATAATTTGCCTTACCAGTACTTCTTTATGTTTTTCATTTTGCTCAAACAACTTGCTGTTCTCTAAGGAATGAGCAATCTGTTCGGCTACAATCTGCAAATGCTCCAGCTCTAAATTTGAAAAATTTCTTTTGCTTTTAAAAGTTAAAAGGCATAATACACCAATCACATTATCTCCGGTTAAGAGTGGGGTGCCGGCACAGGATTTAAATGGAAATTCTTTTAATTCGTTTTTCACTTCTAAATTAAAGAACCGGTTACTACCAGAATTTTCAATAGTCAGGCTTTTCTTTTTACTGATCACCTCTTGCAGATAGGGATTATCAGATAACAGCTCAATGCCTGTTTTATTTTCATCAATACCCACACTGGAAAACAATACCAGTTCTTTGTTTTGAACCAGGTGGACTACACAGCCATCCACTTCGAATGCTTCCTGAACTTTTATCAAAAATTCTTTTGCCTGCTCGGTGGAAGAGAATTTATCTATCCTTAGTCCCCTTATTGTAGATAAAATAGTAAACCGGCGAATGGTTTTATTTTGTTCCTCTGTTTTTTCAGAAATAATTCCCTGTAATTGTTTTTCACTGATTGCTTTTTCAGTTTGCAATTTTTCAAACTGGCCCTTATAAGTAAGAATAGAAAAAATATCTTCTTTGCCTTCTCTTTCATCTGCATCAGGATTATTTTTCCCCTTGTCCAGATAACGGAGATAGAACCATAAAACAGAAGCAAAAAATATAGCAACTACCGATTTACTAATCACCTGGCTTGCAATTTTATTCCACAAATCAGCACTGCTCCAAAAACTGCCCAATGCAAATACAACTGCATCAAAGTTGAGTACTATCAACATGGTTATTAATAGCCGGGCAAATAAATTCAGTCCCCTTACTTTAGTAAAGAAAAATTCATAAAGTATGACCATGATGAATGCATCCAGTACCAGTGTAACAGTTCCTGCAAAAAATATTCTGAAATTTGTATTAAAGAAATCGGGGGCAGTGCCGGAAGAATAAATAATATCCCGCATTACTGTTTCCTGCAGTTGAGTAATGTATGACAATAAAGTCAAAGAGAGATTTGCCAGTACGATGCCTAAAATAAGAACCTGTGTACTGCGTACCCCTTCTTTGATATAAATAAATAAAAT
>JANOJO010000369.1:0-3688 GCA_031418795.1 Bacteroidota bacterium
GGTTGATCCCGAAGAAGAAAAACCGGAAAGGTGGCGGTTTATTGTAAAAGGTTCTCCATTACAATTTTTTTTACCCGGCGCTTTTCGCCCAAGTAATGAGGAATTAGTTTACCTGAAAAAAGATTTATGGGAAACAGATAAGCAATGGGAAAAAATTACCTGCCCTGTCTGGATCATTCATGGTGATAAGGATACATTCGTTCCGGTAGCCAATGCTGACTATGCAAAAAAGAAACTGACAAAAGCAAAATCAGTTGAAGTAAAAATTTTAAAAGGAGCCAGGCATTTTATTCCGTGGGAGCAGTATGAAGATATTAAAGAGGTGCTGATGAATCTGCAGGTAAATTAATTTTTATAAAACTGATATTCATAAATGTTTTTTGTTGTTGTAGATTTACCTCCATCATTTGTGTTTATGGTAATTTCTTTAACCAATAAACCTTTTTTATTATACTCGTAAGTAAAAACGCTAGTACTTGTCATTCCATAAAGAATTTTTCTCTGAGTCGCCTTGATCCGTTTTCCATTTAAATCATATTCATAATTTTCAGTCATACTATTAAACTCATCTTTTGGCATCTCAACTTTCATAAGTTGTCCTTTTGGATTATAAATGAACTTTGTATAAAATTTTATCTGCCCATTGCTGTCTGTTTTAATTTCTTCCAGCTTTCCCAATTCATTATAGTTATAAAACAATGTATCTCCACCAAATGCCTTGATAACATCCCCATTTGCTTTAAACCAAAAATAATTTTTAGCTCCAAAGTTTTTGAATGTAGAAATTGTCATATAACTGCCGTCAAGATTGTAGAAGTATTCGGTTGTTTCTTCCTCTTTGCCATTAAAACAAAATGACGTTACTTTTTTCAACCGGTCATTTTCATAGCTGTTTGTTTTAGTTTCTATAAGACCTCCGCTTATTTCCTTAATAATATTTCCTTTTTTGTCGTAATACAATGTTGAAGTTTCAGAAAGTGTATCACCAACATAAGATTTTTCAGTAATCTTATATATGTGATATTTCTTAATTTCCTCTGTGGAAATTTGAGCATCACAAATTAAAACATCAAACAAGAGTAGTAATGTTAGAAAATAGATTTTCATATCAATTTTTTACCGCTTCGATCAGCGCATCCTGAATTTTACCCCTCACTTGCAATTGAGCAAGCAAAGAATTGTTTCTTGTAGGGTTAACCCGGTTTGATAAAAAAATATAAACAAGATTATACTTTGGATCCACCCATACACAGGTACCGGTAAATCCTGTATGCCCAAAAGTTTGGGGAGATGCAAGAACAGATGGATAAGGATCTTTTCTTATTGCATTATCTTTTTCAGGTTTATCAAAACCATAACCACGACGGCTGTCTTTGCTATGATAGGCAGTAAATAGTTTTATAGTTTCCGGTTGCAAAAAACGTTCGCCGTTCAACTCACCTCCGTTCAGCATCATTTGATACAGCATGGCTAAATCATAGGCATCAGAAAATAATCCTGCATGTCCGGCTACACCGCCAAACATACTGGCACCTTCATCATGCACATCGCCCTGCATAGTTTGCCGGCGAAAATGTTTTTCTGTTTCAGTTGGCACTATCCTGTTTACAGCAAATTTTTCTCTTGGTTTAAATCCTGTGGTAGCCATACTCATTTTACTGTAAAAATATTTTCTTACATATTGATCAAGCGTCATACCGCTGATCTGCTCTACAATTTTTCCCAGGAAAATAAAATCATTATCACTATATACATAGCGGCCATTTCTTCCAAGCGGACTTTTTAATATCCGGCTCAGCATCGTATCCTGCCAGCTATTTTTCATATAAATATTTTCAGCAACACGAATGGTAAAACCTGGTTTTGATTTTTCACTGTACAAACCGGGAGAGGGAATACCAGTTGCTGTGTCAATCGTTTCTCTGTAAAATGGAATGAATGGAACAAGCCCCGCCTGGTGAAGAAGTATGTCTTCTATTTCAAGATCTGCTTTATCAGTGCCTTTTACCCATGGCAGGTAATCACCAATCTTTTTTTTTAAACTGACTTTTCCCTGCTCATACAATTTCATGATTGAAATGGTAGTTGCAGAAATTTTTGTTACAGAAGCCAAATCAAAAATATTATCCAGGTCAACAGCTTTGTTGCTGTCGTAAGCTGTATGGCCAAATGCTTTATTATAAATTATTTCTCCGTCTTTCACAGCCAGCACAACAGCACCGGGAAATGCTTTCTGTGCAATAGCATCGTTAACGATAGAGTCAATAGATAAAAATTGTTCGGCTTTTTTTAGCTGTGCTCCTCCTTTTTGAGTTGCTTTTATTTCAATACCATGCCCTGTTTGAAAATTGCAAACTCTTACGGGCAATTTTCCGGTAGCACCGGTTTTTCCCTGTAAAAAATCAGCGGCGGCAGCTTGCGTGATATTATCATCCTGGTAACAGGCCACCAAAGCATTTGCATTGCAATAGTTAGCCGATGCCAGTACATTACCAAAAACAAAACTGATGCTGTTTGCTTTATTCAGTTTTCGCCAAAGAGCAATGGAAGCGGGAGTAATTTTATAATTATCTGTGGGTTTGTTATTGAATTCATGTATGCCGATTATCACGGCATCATATTTTGTATTCACAACTGATTCATAAATTGATTCAGATTTTTCATCACCTTCTTTCCAGGAAAAAAGAAATACATCCGCATTAAAATCGTTTTTTATTTTTTGACCAAATTCATTAAGCGTCGCACAGCCAATTCCAATGTATGCAACTTTCTTTCCGGTTTTTACCGGAAGGAGTTCATTGTTAATTCCGGCAACCTGTTTTAACACAGTGATACTTTGTCTTGCTATTTTAGTTCTTATTGCATTTGTTTTTGCATTCAGATCTGCCAGCAGGTTATTGGTTTCAATGGGTTTCAGTTTATTTAAACCCAGGTTATATTTAGCAAGCAAAACTTTTCTCAGTTTGCTGTTTATATCATCCCAGCTCAATCTTTTTTCATCAATTGCATTTTTTACTGCTTCAATTGTTTTGCCCACATCTTCCGGCAGGCAGAGCATATCATTGCCTGCAATTAATGCTTCTACAGAAATTACACCACCGGGAAAATATTTGGCCACACCTTTCATTTCTAATGCGTCAGTAAATGTCAGCCCATTAAATCCAAGTTCATCACGCAACAAATCCGTAACAGTATTTTTTGAAATAGAACTTGCTCTATGGGCTGCTGAATCCAATATGGGAACAGAAAGATGTGCAACCATCACACTGCCAATTCCTGCATTTATTATTTCGCGGAAAGGCATCAGTTCTGTTGAATCCAGTTGCTGTTTTGTTTTATTGATTACAGGTAAATCAAGATGTGAGTCTACAGCCACATCACCATGACCGGGAAAATGTTTGGCACAAGCCAAAATGCCTGCATCCTGCATGCCTTTCATATATGCAATTCCAAATTGTGCTACTTTGTTTTTGTCTTCGCCAAAGGATCGAAAACCGATAACAGGATTAGCCGGGTTGTTATTGATATCAACAACCGGCGCATAGTTAACATGCACACCAATGCGTTTGCATTGTTCCCCAACAGCAACTCCCATTTCATACACCAACCGCTGATCATTAATGGCACCGATAGTGAGTTGATAGGGAAATTTTATTACGCTGTCCAACCGCATTCCAAGACCCCACTC
>JANOJO010000370.1:0-11862 GCA_031418795.1 Bacteroidota bacterium
AAGTGCATCTGTAATTTATTTTGTACTCATTTATATTTTCTCCAACCTGGGAGCATTTGGCGTTATTAATTTAGTAAGTGCAATTACAGGAAAAGAAAATATGGATGACTATAAAGGGTTTTACAAAACAAATCCTGTATTAAGCTGGGTACTTGCTATTGCTTTGTTTTCTTTAGCCGGCATTCCACCTACAGCGGGTTTCTTTGGAAAATTCTTTTTGCTTTTAGCCGGAGCAGGCAAAGGAAATTATTTACTTATCGGAATTGCAGCTTTGAATATGGTTGTGGCTTTGTATTATTATTTAAGAGTGATAAAAGCCATGTTCATGGATGCGAATGAAAATCCAATTGAGAAAGTGCATGCAGGCTGGTCACCCAAAATTGCAATGGTGGTTTGTGTGGCAGGTATTGTTATAACAGGATTGGCAAGTGGGGCATATCATTATATTTTTACTCTTGTTAAATAACCAGTAACAAGAAACCAATAACTAGTAACCAGATTATGGCCATCAATAAAAATCATGAATTTGAAGACCTGGATGGAGTGAAATGCGCCATCGTGGAAAAGAATGCTTCAAAAGACCGGGTTGCATTTTTAAAAGATTTACTGGAGCATAATAATTTTAAAGTTATAGTTGTTCCATCACCTCCACCAAAAGTTGTCCCGACAGTAAGCGGAACACCCAAGCCTGCTGAAGGTGAAACAGCATCTGTTGTTGCAGCACCTCCTGCACCAGCAACATTTACTGTTGGCGTGACTAATGTTTCTTTTAATCCTACTAATGCTATATTTAGTAAATTACTCAGAACAAAAGCGGGACATGTGGTAACACTTATTTACTGGTATCAAAAAGAAGCCATCAGTCATGATGAAGTTCCTTACTACGAAACGAAACTTTAATCAACAAATATGGAAATCAAAAATTTATTTGATGCTTCAGTGAAGCAGGAAATCATCAATAGGATAAATAAACTCAACGCACAATCTCAAAAGCAATGGGGCAAAATGGATGTGGCTCAGATGCTGGCACATATACAGGTACCAATGGGTGTGGCTTTAGGTACGCATACAGTAAACGGTAACTGGCTGATGAAACTGATTTTGCCTTTATTTAAAAAAAACCTGTATGATGAAAAACCCTGGAAACAAGGACTACCCACTGATAAAACTTTTATCATGACAGGACTTAACAAAGTTTTCGAAAATGAAAAAAATCAGTTGCTTGATAAATTAAACAGGTTTACTGAAAGCAATATGATAAATGAGAAGCATCCTGTTTTTGGAAAGCTCACAAAAGAACAGTGGAGCAAAGCAACCTGGAAACATCTTGACCATCACCTCCGGCAATTTGGAGTTTAACATTCAATCCATCTCTTAAACATTTATTTTTACCATAAATTATTTTTAAATGAGAAATATATTTTTCTGCCTTCTTTGTTTTTCGTTTGCATCAGCAAAAGCGCAACAACAATACAATTATAAAATTGATTTGATAAATGTGCAGGATGATAAAGTAGCCGTGCAGTTAAAAACCCCCAAAGTAAAGGAAACAGAAATTCTTTTCTCTTTCCCCAAAGTAATACCGGGTTCGTATTCAGAAAAAAATTACGGCCGCTTTATAGAAAAATTCACGGCTTATGATGCCGAAGGTAAAGAATTGAAAGTAAAAAAAGAAAATGTTGCCCAATACCTGATTAAAGGGTCAGATAAACTTTCACGGATTGAATACCTGGTTAATGACAGCTGGGATGAACAGGATAAAAAGGCACACATATTTGAACCGGGCGGTTCGAATATTGAAGCAGGAAAAAACTTTGTACTGAATACTTTTGCTTTCTTTGGTTATTTTGAAGGGTACAAAAATTTCCCTTTTGAAATAGAAGTATCCAAACCTGATTATATGTTTGGGGCTACACCGCTCCGGAAAAAAACTATTAATTCAACAACAGATATTCTGAACGCAAATGGATTTGTAGAGCTGGCAGATAACCCCGTTTTGTATTGCAGGCCAGATACTGCATCGTTTATGGTAGCAAATACAACTGTGAACGTTGCAGTTTACTCTGCTACCGGCAAAGTAAAAAGCAGCCAGGTGGTGAGTTACCTGAAACCTCTCGCTGGTTCACTGCAAAAATTCTTTACCAAATTACCAGTGGACAATTATAATTTTTTATATTTTTTCGATGATGGCGATAATCCCGTGAGGGGAAAAAATGAAGAAGGTGGTTATGGCGCATTGGAACATAACTATTGTTCTTTTTATTATTTACCAGAAATTGATTTTGAGCCACGGCTGAAATCAATGATTAGCGATGTGGCATCGCATGAGTTTCTGCATATTCTTACGCCGCTCAATGTGCATAGCGAACAAATAGAAAATTTTGATTTTATAAATCCTGAAATGAGTATGCACCTGTGGATGTATGAGGGAGTGACAGAATATTTTTCTCATCTTATACAATTGCAGACAGGATTAACCAACGAAGAAAAATTTTTGGATGAGATGAAAGGGAAAATAAAAGAAGCAGAAGAACACGGTGATTTCTCTATGACGGAAATGAGTAAACGTGTGCTGGAGGAAAAATTTGAAAAAAAGTATGGCAGTGTTTATAACAAAGGAGCATTAATTGGTTGGTTGCTCGATATTCAGATTATTAAAAGTACCAATGGACAAAAAAATCTGAAATGGCTGATGCTGGAACTTGCAAAAAAATATGGCAAGAGTAAACCGTTTAAAGATGAAAAGCTTTTTGATGATATAGTTTCACTTACGCATCCTGATATCCGGCTGTTTATTGATAAGTATATTGTGGGTGCTGAACCACTGCCTTATGAAACAGTGTTGCCATTAATTGGATTCAGTTTTGATAAAGAAAAAAAGGTAGAAGGATATTTTGCAGGCCGCATGGGTGTTATTTTCGATGTTAAAGACAGCAGCTTTAAATTTACCGATGTAGAAAAAAATTCATTAGATATAAAAGATAAGGATATTATTTTAAAAATAAATAATGAAACAGCCTCGAAGGAGAATATTGAAGAGTTGCTGGGTAAATATATTTTTGACAACTCAAAATACCGCTACATCACACTTACTGTAAAAAGAGGCGGTGAAGTAGTGGAATTAAAAGGTAATCTTTATGAAGGAACCAAAACTGTAAACAACCATATTGGCGGGGCCGCTAATCCTTCAGCAGAAAATATGATGAACAGAAAAATCTGGTTGGGTAAATATTAGTTTTCTTTGCCTGCGAAAAATTATTATCAGCCACATTAAAAATTATATCCCACACTCAATGCAGCAAAAGGTTGAATATAACTTTTGGCAACAATTGGCGTAAACCCGGCTCTCCAGGAAAATCCACCGTTTATTGGCTGCCGCCTGTACATAAAAGAAAAGGTTCCGAAAAAATTAGAATTCAGTTCATCATAAAAATTCATGATGTCCATTTTTTTGCTGACATAAGTAAAGCCTGCGCCAACTTCGAGTGTATGCGGAGAATTTCCTTTGCCAAAAATATAATTCAACTGCGCCGGAAAAGTAATGGCGGACTTCTGGTCGCCACCCATATAATAGCCTGTTGTAGGATTGTAGTAATCATCATAGCCACTTACAAAACCTAATCCTATCCGTCCGCCCAGGCCAAGACGACCTGGTTTAAATCTTTTATCAAAGTTTGCTGAAAATGCAATGCCGGGTCCACCGGCTTCAGCAATAAAAGATGATTGCCCGATTGAATTGTTGCTTTTGTCAGTATTTGATTTTTGAGCAAATAAAAAATTGATGAATAAAAGTAACGGAGAAACAATCAGGATTTTCTTTCTCATAAAAAATAGTTTAGGTTAATGATAGATTGAAAACCAAAATAAATACTTTCAATCTGAATGATTTGTTAATCATCAACGGGGTACCAAAACATTTATTGGATTGCCTGCAAAACTATTTCCCTCAGTTTATCCACAGCTATTCTTTCCTGCAGCATAGTATCACGATGGCGGATTGTAACTGTATTATCATCCTTAGTCTGGTGGTCAACTGTTACACAAAACGGAGTACCTAATGCATCCATTCTTCTGTAGCGTTTACCGATAGAATCTTTTTCTTCATAAAAGCATCTAAATGCTTTTTTACAATCATCCATGATGCTTTGTGCTATTTCCGGTAAACCATCTTTTTTTGTCAATGGAAGTATAGCCAGCTTTATAGGCGCAAGTTTGTTTGGAAATTTTAATACCACACGGCTGTCGGGTTTTTCAGGTGTACCTAAATCCTGTTCTTCATAAGCCTGGCTCATCACAGCCAAAAACATTCTGTCCAGGCCAATAGACGTTTCTATCACATAAGGAATATAATTGCCGTAAGGTTTACCGGTAGCCGGGTCAATATCATTATCAAAATACTGTTGTTTCTTCTTACTGTATTCCTGGTGCTGCTTTAAATCGAAATCTGTACGACTGTGAATACCTTCCAGTTCTTTAAAACCAATCGGGAATTCAAATTCAATATCGCAGGCAGCATCGGCATAATGCGCAAGCTTTACATGGTCATGAAAACGATATTTTTCTGCAGGCATGCCCAAACTCTTGTGCCAATCCAATCTTATCATTTTCCATTTCTCATACCATTCTTTTTGTGTGCCGGGGCGGATGAAGAACTGCATTTCCATTTGCTCAAACTCCCGCATACGGAAAATAAATTGCCTTGCTACAATTTCATTCCGGAATGCCTTACCAATTTGTGCAATGCCAAAAGGAATTTTCATCCTTCCGGTTTTCTGCACATTTAGAAAGTTTACAAAAATGCCCTGTGCAGTTTCTGGACGGAGATAGATTTTATTGTCTTCGTCATCAGAAGAAGCAGTAGAACCAAACTCTGTTGAGAACATCAGGTTGAACTGGCGAATGTCGGTCCAATTATCAGTTTCTCCGACCGGACACATTTTATTATCAACAATTAAATTTTTCAATCCTGTAAAATCGTCTTTGGACAGATATAAGTCCATTTTATTTTGTATCTCATCAGCTTTGTCATCAATTGCTTTACCTCCTTGTTTTACATATTCGTCATAATTTCCAGCAACTTTTTTTTGTATTTCATACGCTTCTAACCTCAATTCCTGTTCAATGTAATTTTCAATCAAATGATCAACACGATAACGCTTTTTGCTATCTTTATTATCAATCATCGGATCGTTGAAATTATCAACGTGACCGGATGCTTTCCAGGTGGTAGGGTGCATGAAGATGGCCGCATCAATACCTACAATATTATCGTGCATGTGGGTCATGCTGTCCCACCAGTAGTCTTTGATATTTTTTTCAATTCGCTGCCCATCTGGCCGTAATCATATACTGCCTGCAAGCCGTCATAAATTTCACTGCTGGGAAAAATAAAACCATACTCTTTGCAATGAGCGATGATTGCCTGGAACTTTTTGCTGTCGTTTGCCATAGGGCGCAAAGATAATAGAAGCAGAATTTACAGAATTTGAAAAGGAAGTCAGAGCAGGATGTTTAGTTACAAAAGCTCTGATTTCCCCTTCATTTTTTGAAGGTACTCCCCTACCGGATCAAGTCCATCTAATGGCAGGCCCTTTTTAATTTTATACTCCCTGAGGGCTTTATACATTGCATAATTGTCAATAAGAAACTGGTACAGTCTTTCTCCGGGAGTTTTAGACAACCAGCCTTTCAACTGAAGCTCTTTAATATGTTCAGGAGTGTCTGTCATTTTTTAATAACATCAAAAGTATTCAATTTTAATTCTTTTATCCAGCCGTGAATATAATTCCAGTCAAGATTTTTAACTTCCGCCAAAAGCTTAATATCCTCTGTTTGCTGCACACTTTGCAGGTGCTGTATCCATATCAGTTTCGACAAAAGCAGATCCTCAGGAGCCACCACCCAGATTTTTAAATCAAAAACATCTTCCTGCTTTCGTCTTCCAAATTCCGTTCTTTGATATGGGTCATCTTTCAGAATAACAAAATCCGCTTTATAAAAACTTTTATTATCAATGATATTGAACATACCCTCCCGTGCAATTGCCTCCCTGATTGAATCTTCATCACAATAATATCCATCCATGAAAAAATTTGACATTAAAAGGGCATCAGATGGCTTTAAGTGTACAATAAAATCAATATCCCTGGTAAACCGGGGTAATGTGTAAGTACTCATTGCCACACTGCCCGAAAGCATGTAAGGGATATTATTAGTATCAAAAAACTGAATCAGTGTTCGTAAAAAATCAAACATACTATATTGGTTTTTTATTTCAGCTTCTCATTCTGTTGATGCCTGCCTGCATCCCGGCTTGTTTTCTTTTCAAAATTTTTTTTCAATGCATCTGTTAAATCAACGCCGGTTTGATTGGCAAGACAAATTAATACCCAAAGCACATCGGCCATTTCATCGGCAAGAAGCCCCCTCCAAACCTCCCCCGAAGGGGGAGGCTTTCCATCCTTACTGCGATAAGATTGATCTCCATATTGACGTGCCATATGTCTCGCCAGTTCGCCAACTTCTTCAGTAAGTATCGCCATATTGGTAAGCTCTCCAAAGTATCGTACACCCACTGTTTTTATCCATTGATCAACATCTTGCTGTGCTTGCTGAATAGTCATAACAAAAATTTTAAATGCCTGATGCAATTTAGCATGATTATTGTCGTTTTCATCTTCCTTTATTCCTACCCTCTGAAGCAATAACATCCGTTTGCTAATTACAAGAAGTCTATTCTATGTGGAAACCATTTCTTATTAAAACCGGTTCATTATTATTTTTTGTGTCTGTTGTTTTCTGTGCAACTGCCCAGCCTGATACAAAAATCAAGCAGCACATAAAAGCACCAGTTGCAAAACCCTACAAAGTGCTTACGAACGGAAAGCAAATAACAGTTCAGTCAAAACTCAACATTCAATCTGTAATGGTATGGACAGCCAGCGGCCACCGTATTGTAGAAGAAAAGAATATTAATGAAACTGCTTTCGTTTTCACAGTTGTTGTCAAAGAAAAAATATTTTTTGTGATGATTGAATTTGCAGATGGAAAAAGATTTACGGAAAAGATTGGCCTTTCAGGTCGTTGACATTATTTCCTTAAAGTAAATACTGCAATGTCATCGTAAGATTCAGCCAGTAACTGGTTGCGCAGATGTACTCTTATGATACTTGCATCTTCCACCGGCGGACATTCATCACCCCTCCATCCCTGGATAATCCCTGTTGTTATCACTAATGTATCTAATTGTGAATTGCCGAATTTAAATTCCAGGCTATCTATGATGTTGGCCGGACGGTTATATGAATTTGAATAAATAAAAGTTCCGGGTACTGTTAAGCGAACAAATAATGGATAAAATTCCCTTGTTTTAATATTTCTTAATTTGATACTGTCAGGCACGGCTTGTACAGATGTAAAAATATCGTTGCCCGTATTTTTATCTTTTAAATAGAAACTAATGCCATGTGTTTCAGTCCTGGGATTTTTAGAACACACATTTTTTCCGCATGTACAATAGAAAACCGCACTTAGCATATAGAATGAAATCAAAGATGCAATTGCAATATTTGTTGATGAAACAATCATCATTCCTTGTTTTTAGTGTCTATGACTATCGTCACCGGCCCATCGTTTAATAATTCCACTTTCATATCAGCGCCAAAAATTCCTGTACGGATTATCTTATCCATTTGCCTTGATAACTCCTGGATCATTTTTTCATAAAGCGGAATAGCCACATCTGGTTTACTGGCCCGGATATATGAAGGCCTGTTTCCTTTTTTGGTAGAGGCATGCAATGTGAACTGGCTTATTAAAAGTATATCGCCATTTATTTCTTTAATTGAAATATTCATGACAGCATTATCATCATTAAAGATGCGCAGGTTAACAATTTTTGATGCCAGCCATTCAATATCTTCCATCGTATCCGCTTCTTCTATACCCAGCAATACAAGCAGGCCATCATCAATAGCTGCATGTATTTTTCCTTCAATTGTTACTCTTGATTTGGTTACTCTTTGTATTTCTGCACGCATATTAGTTGTTGGATTCTGGTTGTGCTGCATTTCATCATACAGATAAAACAAGATTAAACTTTAAAGTTCTATCCGAATTGAGTCGCACTTAAATTCTTTTGCTGTTGGCGGAATATTTAGTTTTATAGTTTTATCAGTAAATGAAAGTTGTGGGTCAAAATTGTAGCCCTTCATATCATCCGTAAAAGGGGTAAACTTAGCTCCAACTTCTCCTTGAATCAGGCGACCTAAGATTTTGTCATATTCTCTTTTACTATTGCCGCTTGGTCTGCCAACATAATTGTCCTTTATATTTATACTAATAGTCTCTCTAGTTTCTTTTGTGTCAGCATAAAAAAAATGAAGAAGATAATAGTCAGCTTTTTCCCCATTCCAATATTTGTCAACATGAAAGACTTCAATGTTATCATTAATTTGTCCGTTTGTATAAACTGTTGCTGTAATAGGTCTTCCGATTATTCTTGCAGTACCAGATAACCATTTCAAAATAATTGGATGATTTATTGAAGTCAGTCCGGCAGCAACTGCAAAAATTAGAAGCAATCCAACGAATATTATTAAAAGTTTGCGGAATGTCATTTAATATAGCTGGCAACTTGATACTTGTTGCTGGTTGCTGTAAAGATAGTTTCATTCAATGAACGATATTACCTTTGAGAAAATTTTACCAGTAACAAAACACCAGGAACCATCAGCATGATTGACTTTTCAAATGAAATCATTTTCCAAACCACCCGCAGCGGCGGGAAGGGGGGACAAAACGTAAATAAAGTAGAAACAGCAGTTATCGGCTTTTTCAATATTGCTGCTTCGCAATTATTTTCTGATGAACAAAAAGAATTACTAAACCAAAAACTTGCAAACCGTATCAACAGCGAAGGATTTTTTTATTTAAAAAGCCAAACCCACCGAACACAACTTGCCAATAAAGAGGAAGTGAAAGAAAAAATGAATGAGCTTGTAAAAAAAGCTTTGGTGAAAAAGAAAAAACGAATTGCTACTAAAATAAGTAAGGCTGCCAAAGAAAAAAGAATAGAAGCAAAAAAGATAAAAGGGGAAATAAAAGGAGGCAGAAGGAGAATTGATTTCAGGAATCTTTAATAAACAGCACGGAATATTTTTTATATTTTTACTACCCCATGAAATGGAAACTTATCCTCATACTATTCTTCATCACTCTTTCAGGAAGCCTGCTTTTTAATTCCTGTAAAAAAGGAGTTAACGATGTTCCGGGTAAAACGCAATTATCTTTTGCTATCCCCAATGGTTTTCCACCTCCTGTTTATGATTTTTCAAAAAATCCGTTGACAGAAGAAGCATTTCAATTAGGCAGAATGTTATTTTATGATGGCCGCCTTTCCAAAGATGGCAATTATCCCTGTGCATCCTGTCATCACCAGGTTGCTGTGTTCGGCACTTATGATCATGATCTCAGCCATGGTTTTAATGATCAGCATACAACAAGAAATGCACCGGGTCTTTTTAATCTTGCATGGAAAAAAGAATTTCATGCAGATGGAAAATATAAATCTTTGGAAGCAGAATGTCTTGATCCCATTCAGGCGCCAAATGAAATGGCTGATGAAATGGGTAATGTGCTTACAAAACTCCGGGCAGATTCACATTATCAGGAAATGTTTAAGCAGGCATTTGGAAGCAGCGAAATCACTATTGAGCGAATGCAGAAAGCCCTGGCGCAATTCACCGTTTCCATGATTACTGCCAACAGTAAATATGATCAAGTAAAAAAAGGAGTAAATACATTTACAGATTATGAACAGCGTGGATACAGTTTGTTTCAAACCAACTGTGCAAGTTGTCATCCTGAACCATTATTCACCGATTTTTCTTACAGAAATACCGGGCTTAAAGTTGCATCCTATTTAAATGACTATGGCCGGATGATTGTAACAGGGAAAAAAGTAGATTCAATAAAATTCCAGGTTCCATCACTTAGAAATGTTTCCATTACTTATCCATATATGCACGATGGCCGGTTTGCAAGTCTGCGTGCCTGCGTTGAACATTATGGCAATACAGTACAGCAAAGTGCCACACTCGATCCTTTGCTTGCCAATCCTATCCGGTTTACAAATAATGAAATTATTGATCTTGTAGCTTTCCTGCGGGCATTAACTGATTCTACGCTGACGAAAGACCTGCGTTTTTATAAAGCACATTAATTTTTTCTTTTATTACGCAGTTCTTCCAGTGCTTTCTTTTGTGTTTCTATTTCCGCCTGCTGATCTTCCTGGTCCTTTTCATTTTGTTTTATATCAGCCTCAAGTTTCTTCAATCTTTTTTCCATATCCTCTTTATCGCCCTGCAGAGTTCTGAATTTTTTTTCTGCTTTGGTTACCGTTTCTTCCTGTGCGGTTATCTGTAGCTCAAGGTTAGCAGCTTCTATATCCGGCATCAGGTTGTATAAAAAAGCTTTTGCTTTGCCCAATTCTTCAGCCTGCATTGTTGTCAATAAGTTTTCATCATCTTTTTGTATTAAAAAATAAAGAACGGTTTCATCTTCTTCTTTGCGGCTTTTTCTTTCCACTTTAATTATATAATCGTAGCGGCTGCTGCTTATTTCCTGTATGTAGGTTCCATTATAAACACGGAATCCTTTGTCTTTATTAAATAATCCTTTTTCTTCTTTTCCTTTATAGCCCAGCTTATTCATTTTTGAAATGATGGCATTCTCCACAGCCTCCGGCGGATATGAATAATTCATAACGATGCAGGGCTGGCTTTTTTTTGCATATTCTATTTTGTCTTCAAATGCCTGGGTAAATGATACAAATGAAGCGCATATAAAAATTAAGTAAAGTATAAACTTTTTCATAACCGATAGTTTTGCGTTAAAGATACGATAAAGCAAAAAAGGTTGCAGGCAACGGCACAAATGACATTGTACAATCTGGCTCCAAAGACTAAATTTGCTGAAATATCCTTATTTGAGCAGTATAAAAAAATTGGCGGGGCAAACTCTTTGGTATGGTGTCAGCAGCATCTTTGGAAGGTTTATCAATTACCTGCTTACACCAATTCTTGCAACAATATTTGCTTCGGCTGATTATGGCAAAATAACGACGCTGTTTACCATTGCCGCTTTTCTGAATATCGTTTTTACTTATGGGCTTGAAACTTCTTATTTCCGTTTTTCAAGTCAGCAACCGGAATCAAAAGTTTATAATACCTGCTCTTCGTCAATAATCTTAACCACCATTCTGTTAACCGGCCTTTTGTTTTTTTCAAAAAATGGAATAGCAGCCTTTCTTGAAATACCGGATCATCCTGAATATATTTTATGGATATTACTGATCGTGGCGCTGGATACTTTTAGTGTAATGCCTTTTGCCAAACTGAGGTTTACTGGCCGGCCAAGGAAGTTTGCCGCCATAAAAATTCTGAATATTCTTATTAATGTCGGCCTGGTTATTTTTTTCCTGGTGGTTTGTAAAAATGATTATGAAAAAAATGCCAATAGTTTTTTTGCCACTATTTATAATCCTGACATAGGTTTGGGCTATGTAATTATTGCCAACATGATTGCAAGCGGTATAACCTTGTTATTACTTGCAAAGGAATTTTTTCAATTTAGTTTCAAATTAAATCCGGGCTTCTGGAAAGAAATGATGCGCTACTCCTGGCCGCTGATCATTGTTGGTTTTGGTGGCATGATTAATGAAACCATTGACCGTATCATGCTGTTGAAACTTTATCCGGGAACAACAGAGCAGGCTTTTTCGCAATCGGGTATTTATTCTGCTAACTATAAACTTGCTGTACTGATTGTTTTATTCATACAGGCATTCCGCATGGGCGCCGA
>JANOJO010000371.1:0-2784 GCA_031418795.1 Bacteroidota bacterium
CATCCGTGTTTTATTTCCAGACAGAAATTTCAGTGATGAAAAAGAAGCTGAACTAATATTAAAAGAAATTACATTGCCGGAAGATATTATCCTTGGCTCATACGATGTGCAACCGGAATATGCCGGAAAAAATTTAGCAGAGATTGCAAAACTGGAAAACAAAACACCTGCCCGCATGCTGGTTGAGTTGATTGCAAGACTGGATGAATGCGAAAAGAAACCAAACGCTGATTGCGGGGAAAATATTATGGCCACTTCCATGAATGAAGAAGATATAAAAAGAATGATGCAATGGCCACATACCAATATTTGTTCCGATGGTTCATCAAAAGGTACTCATCCGCGGGGGTATGGTTCTTTTACAAGAGTACTGGGAAAATATGTAAGAAATGAAAAAGCATTATCACTTGCAGAAGCAATTCATAAAATGACCGGGCTATCTTCACAACATATAGGAATTAAAAAAAGGGGATTGATTAAAACCGGATACTTTGCTGATCTTGTTATATTCAATCCGGAAACGGTGGAAGATAAAGCTACCATTGCCGAACCTCATAAAATTTCTGAAGGAATTGAAAAAGTATTTGTCAATGGGATTGTTGTTTTTGAAAATAAAAAAGCAACCGGTGCTCATCCCGGTTCAATAATCAAACATCAATAACAAAATAAAACTATACTTATGCGTTTATCATTATTATTCATTTCAACCTTGCTGTTTTTTACAGCTTGTAATCCTGATAAACAGGAATACGATACCATTATCCGTAATGGATTAATTTATGACGGCAATGGCGCTGAACCCTATAAAGGAGATATCGGAATAAAAAATGATACAATTTCTTTTATTGGAGATTTATCAAAATCTTCAGCAAAAAATGAAGTGGATGCAAAAGGCAATGCAGTTGCTCCCGGTTTTATTAATATGCTTAGCTGGGCTACTGAATCTTTGATAGAAGATGGCCGCAGCCAAAGCGACATAAAACAGGGAGTAACACTGGAAGTGATGGGTGAAGGCTGGAGCATGGGGCCGTTGAGTGCATCAATGAAAATAAGAGAACAGAACTCACAGGGAGATATTAAATATAAAATAGAATGGAATACACTGGGAGAGTATTTAAATTTTTTAGAAAAAAAAGGAGTCAGTTGTAATGTAGCATCCTTTGTTGGCGCCACTACTATAAGAGATTATATAATTGGTGAAGATAACCGTGACCCCACTTCTGCTGAACTGGATTCCATGAAGCTGCTTGTTCGCCAGGCAATGGAAGAAGGTGCTATGGGAGTAGGCACTTCATTAATTTATCCTCCTGCATTTTTTGCAAAGACAGAAGAGTTGATTGAACTATGTAAAGAAGCATCAAAATATGGCGGCTCCTATATTTCTCATATGCGTAGCGAAGGAAATAGATTTTATGAAGCGGTGGAAGAATTAATCCGCATTGCTAAAGAAGCAAATGTGCATGGAGAAATTTATCACCTGAAAGCAGGCGGTAAAGACAACTGGCATAAATTAGATAGTGTGATACGGAGAGTAGAACGTGCAAGAAATGAAGGAATAAGTGTAGCAGCAAATATGTACACATATATTGCAGGGGCTACAGGTATGACGGCAGCATTTCCACCATCATTGCAGGATGGCGGATTTGGAAAACTGAGAGAAAGGCTGATGGACCCGAAGATTCGTAAAGAAATGAAAAAGGCGATGAATACAAATGCTGCCGATTGGGAAAATCTTTATTATGGAGCAGGTGGCGCAGAAAATGTTTTACTACTAAGTTTCAAACAGGATTCCTTAAAAAAATATACTGGAAAAAATTTAGCTGAAGTTGCAAAGCTCAGGGGAAAAACTGCTGAAGAAACAGCGATGGATTTAATAATACTGGATAGTACAAGAGTAGGTGTTGCTTATTTTTTAATGAGTGAAGAGAATGTAAAAAAACAAGTAGCCATTCCCTGGGTAAGTTTTGGAAGTGATGAAGGCTCCTATACAAATGAAGGCATTTTTCTGAAATCAAATGCACATCCCAGAGCATATGGCACATTTGCAAGAGTACTTGGGAAATACAGCCGTGATGAAAAAGTAATTTCTTTGCAGGAAGCAGTAAGAAAACTTGCCAAACTTCCTGCAACTAATTTAAAAATAAAAAACCGTGGCGAATTGAAAGTTGGAAACTTTGCTGACATTGTAATTTTTGATCCGGCAAAAATAAAAGACAATGCCACGTTTGATAAACCACACCAGTATGCGGAAGGAATGATTCATGTTTTTGTAAATGGTGTGCTGGTATTGAAAGATGGTGAACATACCGGGGCAAAGCCGGGGAGGTTTGTGAAGGGACCGGGTTTTGGAATTAAGAATTAATAATTAAAAATTAATAATGCCTATTACTATTCGCAGAGCAGTAAAAGAAGATTGTTCAAGATTACTGGAACTGATTACTGAATTGGCAGTTTATGAAAAAGCACCTGATGAAGTAACTGTTTCATTGGATCATTTTATTGAAAGTGGTTTTGGAAAAAATCCTGTGTGGTGGGCTTTTGTAGCGACCTCACCCTCCAACTCCCTCTCCAAAGGAGAGGGAGGGTCAGAGCCCGATAGCAGGGAGATGATTTTAGGTTTTGCACTCTACTACATTCGCTACTCCACCTGGAAAGGACAAAGAATGTACCTGGAAGATATTATTGTAACTGAAGAAGCAAGAGGAAAAGGTATTGGAAAATTGATGCCTGCAAAACCTGGAGGATGAAGTGTTGGATGCCCACAAGTTAGTCATGGAAAAAGCT
>JANOJO010000372.1:0-2820 GCA_031418795.1 Bacteroidota bacterium
AGTTTTCCTTTTGTTCCTTCGAAGATGATACCACCATCCCACTCTGCCATTTCTTCATCAGGTAAAAGCTCAGCAGGTCTTTTTGGTTTTATACCACCGTCGTACCAAATCATTTCCACTGCAGGCATTGCACCTCGTTTAGGAAATTGTAAATGAATTTTTGAAGACGGCGGAAAGCTTCCTTTGTAAAAACTTTCCCGGAAGAAACCTGTATACACAGATGTGGCGCTGCATTCAACAGAATCAGGATAACCTAATTTCAATGCACGGTAAGGCACATCCATAAAATGACAACCCATATCTCCCAATGAACCGGTTCCAAAATCCGTCCAGCCACGCCAGATAGCCGGATGATATGCCGGATTATAATCTCTGAATGGTGCAGTTCCAATCCATAAATCCCAGTTGATTTCTTTTGGCAATTCAAAATTTCCTGTTGGCAAAGAAACACCTGATGGCCATACAGGTCTGTTGGTCCACACATGCACTGTATGCACCTGTCCTATCACGCCTGACTGAATCCATGTTTCTACATTTCTTGTATCATCACCACTGCTGCCCTGGTTGCCCATTTGCGTTACCACTTTATATTTCTTTTCTGCTTCAGTTAAAATTCTTGCTTCATAAATATCATGTGTCAATGGCTTTTCAACATAAACATGTTTACCCAATTGCATACAGGGCAAAGCATGAACTGCATGCATGTGGTCAGGAGTTGTAATTATGACGGCATCAATATTTTTATTTTCTTTATCAAGCATCTCCCTGAAATCTTTATAATAAGGAGCGTTGGGCCAGTTCTTTCTTGCATTTACTGCCATACGATCATCCACATCACAAAGTGCCACCATATTTTCGGCGCCTTTATTCCATGCAAGAGGAAGGTTCGCTTCTGCTTTTCCACCACAGCCGATGCCGGCAATATTTAATTTATCACTGGGTGCTATAAATCCTCTGCCCAATACATACCTGGGTATTATCATAAGACCTCCTGCCAGCAAGGATGAATTTCTAAGAAATAAACGGCGGGAAAATTTATTACTGCTTTTTGTTTCCTTATTCATAATCTAAAAATTTCTTTAAGTTAACGGATAGTATTCCAATCAGCAAAAAATCGGGGAAAATTAGTTATAAACACAAAGGTCAATCTTATAACTTTACTTCATGAAAAAATTTCTTTTATTATTATCATTATTTTTCCTTCTTGCATTTTCCTGCAACTCTAAAAAAATAACTGCTAACAACTCCACTGAAAAATTTTACAAATGGGATGAATTCAACATGGGGGTTGATCTTTCGTATGTAAACCAGGTGGAAGACTATGGCGGTGGTTACAGAGATTCAGGAAAAGTAAAAGACTGTTTTCAGATTTTAAAAGACCATGGAGCTAATACTGTCCGGGTTCGCTTATGGCATACTCCCACATGGATCGGCAATCTGAATAATGGAAAAATGTACTACGATATTTATGGAGTGGAAAAAACAATCCGACGAGCCAAAGAAGCAGGCATGGCTGTAAGCCTCGACATTCATTACAGCGATCGTTGGGCCGATCCGCAGGAACAGCCCACGCCGTCTGCCTGGGCCAATCTTCCTTTGAATATTTTAAAAGATTCAGTTTATAATTATACACTGGCTGTTCTTAATTATTATAAAAGTAAAAACCTGGTACCCGAAATGGTGCAAGTGGGCAATGAAAATAATAATGGTATGTGCTGGCCTGTTGGCAAAATTGTAAACAACGATTTTTCTGCATACAGTACATTATTAAAAAGCGGTATTAAAGCTGTGAGAGATTTTTCTGTCAACTCTTCCATTAAGCCAAAAGTAATTATTCACGAAGCACAACTGCAAACTGCTGGTTGGTGGATGCAGGGCATTACTGCAAATGGGGTAACAGATTATGACATCATCGGCCTTTCACACTACACCAAATGGTCAACTGTAAAAACCATGCAGGGTGTTACGGATACTATCCGGAAATTAGTAAACACTTATGGCAAAACTGTAATGGTAGTGGAAACAGGTTTTCCCTGGTCAACAGGAAATGCAGATAACTACGGCAATATTTTTTCTGCCGCTGATACAGCCATTGGTTATTCTATTTCAAAAAACGATCAGTTGCACTATCTGAAAGATCTTACTCAGGCAATTATTGATGGTGGTGGAAAAGGAATTCAGTATTGGGAACCCGCCTGGATTACTTCCCGGTTAAATGACAGTTGGGGTGTTGGCTCCGGTTGGGATAATATTACACTGTTTGATTTTACTGGAAATGTTTTGCCGGGTGCAGATTATATGAAGTACCGTTATAAATTCTGAATGCATGGACAGAACCTACTGGGAAAAAATTGCACCGGGATACAATTCAGAAATCTTTGATGTTTTGAAAAATGACAGCAAACAAATTATTGTAACCGTCATCAATAGATTTTCATCTGAAAAAACTACGGTGACAGATATTGGTTGCGCTATTGGTAAATGGCTGCCCGTCCTCTCTCCTGCTTTTAAAAAAGTAATTGCCATTGATATTTCAGTTAAAAATCTGAACATCGCAAAAAAACTTTACCCGGAATTTAAAAATGTAGTTTATACAAGGGCAGATATGTCGAACCCACGGGCAAAAATTACTGCCTGTGATTTTGCAATATGCATAAATGCTATTCTTACGGACTCATTAAAAAAAAGAAATATTTTTTTTACCAACTTAAAAAAATGCGTACGTAAAAATGGCCGGATCGTTCTTGTAATTCCATCGCTGGAGTCTTCGTTGCTTACTTCTATTATCCGTCAACGATGGAACCCTGATAAGGATGCAAG
>JANOJO010000373.1:0-2095 GCA_031418795.1 Bacteroidota bacterium
GCTAAATCAGTAATCAATTTTCTCATTAGTAAAAACATCAACCCCGCAAGATTATCTTCAAAAGGTTTTGGCGCCAGCCAGCCCATAGCTCCCAATAAAACAGAAGAAGGAAGAGCATTGAACAGAAGGACGGAGATGAAAGTAGTGAGTCAGTAAGTCAATTGGTCAACCGGGGTCTTAGAAATCATTAAGACTGACTGCTCAGATTTTATTCTTAATTTTATTTAAATTATTTTCTGATGAAACTTACAATAGTAATAACAAAAGGTGAAGAGTTTTTTATTGCTTCTATAAAAGAGATCCCGGCTGTAATTACGCAGGGAAAGACTATTGAGGAAGCCAAAGAAAATGTAATGGATGCATTGGAACTTTACCTGGAAGATATGCAACACGAGACAGTACCCGGCAATACAGTACTTGAAGAAGATTTAAAAATTGTTGCCTGATGTCTTTCAAAAGAAATGAATTCATCCAGCACTTAGCCACACACCAATGTTACCTGCACAGGCATGGAAGCAAACATGATATTTACCAAAACTCAGTTACAAAAAAGAAAACTACTGTTCCCCGCCATCCCAAATTAGAAAAATTTCTCTGTGATGCTATTTGCAAACAATTAAGCATTCCTAAGTTGTAATTTTCCATATTTTTAATTCCAATGGCTTATTGACTCAATGATCAATGACTTATTATACCAACTCGCTTTAACCGAAGTTCCCAACATTGGTTGTGTACATGCAAAAATTTTGTCAACAGAATTTGGCGAAGCCGAAAAAATATTTAAAGCCAAACAAAGCAGTTTGGAAAAAATAGAAGGCATGGGAGTGGTAAGGGCAAAAGCCATAAAAGAATTTAAAGATTTTTCAAAAGCAGAAGAAGAAATAAAATTTATTGAGAAATATAAAATCATTCCGCTATTTCTCTCTGATAAAAATTATCCGCAGCGGTTGCTGAACTGTTACGACTCTCCCACCCTGCTTTTTTATAAAGGAACTGCCGATTTGAATGCTTCAAAAACTATTGCAGTTGTTGGTACAAGAAACAATACTGACTACGCAAAACAGTTTACTGATAAACTGATTAAAGAATTATCCGCAGGACTCAGTGAGAAAGAACGACATGTTGTTGTGGTAAGCGGCATGGCTTATGGTGTGGATGCTATTGCACATAAAGCAGCGCTGAAAAATGAATTACCAACAATTGGTGTGCTTGCTCACGGGCTTGATCAAATTTATCCGCCACAACATGCTACCCTTGCTAAAGAAATGTTGAAACATGGCGGCGGATTAATTTCAGAATTCCGAAGCAATACAAAACCAGACAAACATAACTTTCCCACCCGCAACCGTATTGTTGCCGGCATGAGTGATGCTACCATTGTAATTGAAACAGGTATAAAAGGCGGCAGCATGATTACAGCTGAACTGGCCAATGGTTATAACAAAGATGTATTTGCACTGCCGGGAAAAGTAACAGATGCAAAAAGTGCCGGGTGTAATTATCTTATAAAAAATAATAAGGCTATTTTACTTACAGATGCACAGGAGTTAATTGAACTAATGGGCTGGGAAGAGAAAAGTCGGAAGTCTGGAGTCAGGAGTCAGAAGGAATTATTTATTGAATTGAGTAAAGATGAAAGAATAGTTGTGGATATTTTAAAAGAAAAAGAAACAGTGAGTATTGATGAAATTAATTTGCGAAGCGGACTTAGCAGCAGCGCAGTGGCAGTTGCTATATTAAATATGGAATTGCAGGGCGTGGTTTCTTCTTTGCCGGGGAAGCTTTATAAGCTCGTTTGAAAATTTCACGCAAAGCCGCTAAGTTTAATACAAAAGACGCAAATCAGACTTTGCGCCTTTTCGCTTCCTTTACTTCCCTGCCTGCCTGCCGGCATGTTTACGTGAAATTCTTTAATCACTCACATCTTTATCAATTTTATTTGTCAGATAAATTGTTCCAATTACCAAACACAACGCCGCCACAACAATAGGGTACCATAAGCCAACTAATGGATCACCGGGAAACGTAGTGGTAAGTAATAAACCAATGAATGGAACCAAACCACCAAACACTCCGTTGCCAATATGATAAGGCA
>JANOJO010000374.1:0-1720 GCA_031418795.1 Bacteroidota bacterium
AATCCTTGCATGCGTATATTGAACAAACGGCCCTGTGAATCCATGAAAATCTATTGATTCTTCCGGATTAAAAACCATCCTTTTCTTCGGGTCTACCCGCAACAGGAAGAACTTCAATGCTCCTAAAGCAATGATATCATAAAGTTCTTTTAATTCAGATTCGGTAAAGTCATTGACTTTTCCCAACTCTTCGGTTTTTTTCCTGGCCACATTTACCATTTCTTCAATCATTTCATCTGCATCTACTACCGTTCCTTCCCGGCTTTTCATTCTTCCACTTGGCAGTTCCACCATACCATAACTTAAATGATAAATGCCATCTGCATAAGGCTTACCCAATTTTTTTAAAATCAGTTTCAGCACTTTCATGTGATAATTCTGTTCATCTGCTATCACATAAATACTCTGGTCGTACTTAAATTCTTCATATTTCTGCTGTGCCAATCCCAAATCCTGTGTGACGTAAACAGATGTACCATCTTTTCTTAAAACCAATTTTTCATCCAGTCCTTCATTTGTAAGATCAATCCACACGCTGCCATCTTCTTTTCTAAAAAACACTCCCTGCTTCAATCCATCTTCTACAAATTTTTTACCCGCCAGATACGTTTCGCTTTCATAATATATTTTTTCAAAATCAGTACCGGTTCTTTTATACGTAACATCAAAACCTTCATATACCCAGCTATTCATTTTTTTCCAGAGTTCAATTACATCAGGTTTACCTGCTTCCCAATCAAGAAGCATTTGCTGTGTGCCTTTCATAACCGGCGCTTCTTTTTCTGCTTCTTCTTTTTTCATTCCGGCAGTTATCAATTCTCCCACCTGCTTTTTATACTCATCATTAAACTTTACATAGTATTCACCAACAAAATGATCACCTTTGGTATTTGTTGATTGTGGCGTGGCGCCATTAGCAAACAGCTGCCATGCAATCATGCTTTTGCAAATATGAATGCCCCGATCATTCACAATACAACTTTTTATTACTTCACAACCCCTGACTTTTAATATTTGCGCCACACTCCATCCTAAAAAAATATTTCGCAGGTGACCAAGATGAAGCGGTTTGTTTGTGTTAGGAGAGGAGTACTCTACCATTACTTTTTTTCCAATTGGTTCTTCTGTTCCGTAATTTTTATCAGAAAAATTTTTATGCAGAAAATGAAACCAAAAACTATCTGTTAACGTAAGATTTAAAAATCCTTTTATTATATTATAAGAAGTAAAAAGTGCGGGGTTGTTTTTAACCAGGTAATCACCAATTTCATTTCCCAGTTGTTCCGGCGATTTTTTTAATTGTTTAATAAAAGGAAAAAGAACTAAAGTGTAGTCGCCTTCAAACTCCGGCTTGGTTTCATTTACCTGGATGTCTTTATCAGTAAGTGAAATGGAATAAAGATGTTCAATCGCTTCTTTGGATGCCTGTCTTATTTGTCCTGCTGCGTTCATGTTTATATGTTTAGCCCTCCGACGCCAGTTTATCCTGCGAAATTTTAATGATGTTGGAGGCTTTGGAGGGCACGCAAAAATAGCCCTTTTAAAGGTGGCAGCCATGCTCAACCCTTATCTTTGCCCGCTGATGAAAGAATTAATTTATAAAATAAAAGAACTGATAATCTCTGCGATTGATTTTTTTTATCCGCCTTTTCAAAAGCTCATGGATAAGCAAACATTTCGCTATGCAGCCAGTGGTGGCAGCAATACATTATTAGATATT
>JANOJO010000375.1:0-2382 GCA_031418795.1 Bacteroidota bacterium
CTTGATATTGCTTTAATGAATGAATGGGAAAATAAAATTGAAAAACTTGCAGAGAGTACGATTAAAGAAAATGTAACTTCTGTTTCCGGAGTGCCAACTTGGACGATTGTGCTGTTCAAACGTATTTTAGAAATCACTGGTAAAAAAACTTTTGCCGATGTGTGGCCTTCCATTGAATTGTATATGCACGGCGGCGTTTCGTTTACTCCATACAAAGAACAATTTAAAAAACTGATTGGGAAAAATATTCATTACTTAGATATGTATAATGCAAGCGAAGGTTTCTTTGCTGCTTCTGATCATCCGGGTGAAGAAGGCATGTTGCTGTTTTTGGATCATGGAATATTTATGGAGTTTATGCCTGTAGGTGAATATGGAAAAAAGAATCCTGAAACAATCGGGTTGAAGGAAGTGGAACTGGGAAAAAATTATGCCCCGGTTATTTCCACCAATGGTGGCTTATGGCGGTACTTAGTTGGTGATACAATTCAGTTTACTTCGTTGAAACCATTTAAGATAAAAGTGTCTGGCAGATTAAAACATTATATCAATGCATTTGGTGAAGAAGTGATTGTTGACAATACCGATAAAGCCATAGCCCTGGCCTGTGATAAAACAAATTCAGTGGTTGCAGATTATACGGCTGCGCCAATTTATTTTACTGATGAAAGCAATGGCGCACATGAGTGGCTGATAGAATTTGATAAAGAACCAGACAACCTTGAAGTTTTTACGAAAGAATTAGATGCTGCATTGAAAACTATCAACAGCGATTACGAAGCCAAGCGGTATAAAAACATGGCGCTGCGGATGCCTGTAATACACTCCGTAAAAAAAGGAACATTTACAGAATGGCTGCGCAGTAAAGGAAAACTCGGGGGACAGCATAAAGTGCCGAGGCTGAGTAATGAGAGAACGGTGATTGATGAAATTTTAATACTGAGTAAAAAATAGGATGAAAAGAAGTTGTGACGCCGCATTGGCGGCGAAGGCACAACTAAAGCCCAATAGAATTATTTTTGCCCGTAACCCCGAAAAAACCGGGGCAGGCATAAAAAAATAAATATGAAACTACTCGAAGGAAAAGTTGCAATCGTTACCGGCGCTGCCCGTGGCATTGGTGAAGCCATTGCAATAAAGTTTGCAGAACACGGAGCCAGTGTTGCATTTACTTATGTAAGTGACAGCAGCGTTGATAAAGCTGCAGCTTTAGAAACAAAACTTACAGGCTTCGGTGTAAAAGCAAAATCTTACAAAAGCAATGCAGGCGACCTGGCCCAGTGCGAAGCATTTGTAAATGATGTGCTGAAGGAATTTGGGAAAATTGACATCTGTGTAAACAATGCCGGTATTTCAAAAGATAACCTGTTGCTGCGCATGAGTGCAGAACAATGGGAAGATGTGATTAAGATAAACATGAACAGTGTTTTTTACATGACCAAGCAGGTAATAAAACCCATGATGAAAGCAAGAAACGGAGTCATAATAAATATGAGCAGCATCATTGGTGAAATGGGCAATGCAGGACAAAGTAGTTATGCAGCATCAAAAGCAGGCATCATTGGTTTTACAAAATCTGTTGCAAAAGAATTAGGCAGCAGGAATATCCGCTGCAATGCAATAGCTCCCGGTTTTGTAGAAACAGATATGACGAGTTATTTAAAAGAAGGCGAAGCAGGCGATAAATACAAAGCTGGCATTCCATTGGGTCGTTTTGCTTCTGCTGAAGATATAGCCAACACGGCTTTATTTCTTTCAAGCGATTGGGGAAATTATATTACGGGGCAAACTATCAGTGTTTGCGGTGGATTAAATATTTAAACTAAGAGAAGAAAAAAGAGAAAAGGAGGAAAAGGGGGTTATAGGGTTCCCTTTTTTATTGCTGACTGGTATCGATATTGCATAAGTTATAATAGTTGTATATTTCTAAAGAGAATTTATTCTCCTTATTCTATAATCTTATTTATATGAACCCTGGAACTATTTTTATCAATTACAGGAAACAAGACAGTGAGTGGAAAACTGAAACGCTCTATAAAGAACTTCTGAATCATTTTGACAAATATTTTATTTTTAAAGATTTTACCACCATAGAACCGGGTGAAGATTTTACAGTAGCAATCAATAATGCACTAAACAACTGTCAAATATTATTGGTGATAATCGGAAAGGACTGGTTTGATATTAAAAATAGTGCCGGGAGAAGAAGGCTTGACGACCCCACTGACTTTGTAAGAATTGAAATTGCCACTGCTTTAAAAAGAGGAATCAGGGTAATCCCTGTATTGTTTGACGGCATAGGAATGCCCCTGAGAGATACCCTGCCAGAGGATCTACAGCCCCTTTGTAACCGTCAAGCTATTTCTGTTGACAAGGTCAATT
>JANOJO010000376.1:0-2452 GCA_031418795.1 Bacteroidota bacterium
CTGGGCGCCTCCTTATTTTCAAAACATGCGGCTACATCCGGTGCATTAGATGCATTGCCGGTTGCACTGCTTATTTTAGGTATTGGCTTATCACTCGGCGGACCCACGGGTTATGCCATTAATCCTGCACGGGATTTAGGACCACGCATTGCACATTTTATTTTACCTATTAAAAATAAAAGAGATAGTGATTGGGGTTATAGCTGGATACCTGTGGTGGGACCGATTATTGGTGCGTTGATTGCGGCTTATGTTTACTCGCTATTTTAAACACCTTTTTAGAATAAAGAGTTATATGAAACTAGTTTTCTTTATAGTTGCTTTTTTAATGATTTGTGGATGTCAAGAAAGGAAAGCAAATGAAGCTTCCAAAAAAAATCCACCTTATCTTGAAACAGAAATCTTAAAAAAATTATCTGTTAAAAAGGTTGGTGAGTTACGTTTTAGAATGGCTTATGTTATTGAAGGCAAAACTTTAAATTTTAATCAATTAAAAAAAATCGGGCAAGACAAACCAGTCGATTATTATGACACTAACACTGATACAATTCTATTAAAGAAATTTCAGGAGCTTGGCCTGGTTAAAAACAAGTATGAGTTATTATTAAAAAAATTCAAATCACTTAAAATAATTGACTTTGAACATCCGGAAACATCATTTGAACTTTCAGATTCGATACAAAAGAAAATAAACTGTCAGTTACGAAAAAGTAATAAGGAAATGAAATATAATCTATTGGTTTCTGATAGTTTGCTAAGTTCACAAATTGAAGTAGAGGGTTTTTACCTTTCGGAAGGTTTAAAATTCATGTTGCTTGATGTAATTCCAGGCGGATATAAAGAGATTGTGATTTTAAATAATTATTACATTAGTAATGGGGACAATTCGGATATCTATGTTTATGAAATAAAAAAAAATTATTAAAATGAAAAAAATCACTTTGCTATTTCTAACATTAATAACCTCTTATTGTATGCAAGCCCAAACACCAGAAGAAAGATTAAAAGAAAAAAGAATTGTATTAACTACTCCCGGGCCTCCTGTTGCCAACTATGTAAATGTGGTTCGGGTTGGTAATCTTTTATACCTGGCCGGTAAAGGACCAACAAAACCTGACGGAACAAATATTACAGGTAAGGTTGGAAAAGATTTGACTATTGAACAGGGCTACGATGCTGCAAAATTAGTAGCCATCAATCATCTTGCAGTATTAAAAGCAGAGCTGGGTGATTTGAGCAAAGTAAAACGAATTGTAAAAGTATTAGGCATGGTAAACTGCACTGAGGATTTTAAAGATCAACCGAAAGTAATTAATGGGTACAGCGATTTGATGGTTGCTATTTTTGGCGACAAAGGAAAACATGCACGGTCTGCTGTGGGTATGTATGCACTGCCCATGAATATTGCTGTGGAAGTGGAAGTGATTGTGGAAATAGAGGAGTAGAGTTTAAAAAATATATTTTATTACAAAGGGCTGATAAAATTTTATCAGCCCTTTGTAATTCTTAATTATTTCAGAAAAAAATTAATAGACGCCTGCACCGCTGGCTGCAATAATAACTATTATTACAAACAAAACTCCAAAGCCAATCCATGCCCACTTCACTCTATTTTTTTTCTTATCATCGTTAATCAAGTAAGCAATTAACACCCCAATCAACCCTAGTAACCCAAGGAAAAAGCCCCCGGCATGAAATCCTTTATCTCCTTCAGCAGCTTTATTGAAATATTTTTCAACTTTTTTCTTATTGAAGGTGCCATCCGTGTTGATGCTTTTCTTTATTTTCTTTTGACCCAGCTTAAAACCTAACCTGTCAATAAATTTCATTTTCCTGCCAGTGAGGCTTTCAAAATCTTTCAGTGAAATCAATGAAAGATCCTGTACTGAAATCATCTTACCGGTTTTACCAACAGGCAGATAAACTTCGCTGGCTTTTAACGCAGGCGTTGCATCTACTGTAGCAGTAGAATAACCAACAGAAAAAACGGCGAGCAAAATAAAAATTGCGATGACTTTTTTCATAATAATAGTTTTGGTTAATTAATAATATTAAGGTATAAAAAAATCAGGATAATGCTGAATATATTTTCTTACAGGAATCCGTTATCTGTTTATCAGAAATTATTAAAGGCGGAGAAATGCGTAAACAATTTGCTGCAAATAAAAACCAATCCGTCATAACACCGGCTTCAATGCAGGCATCAATCATTTTTTTATTTGTTTCAAAACTATCAAACTCAACTGCCATCCATAAACCATAAGACCGGACGGCTTTTATTTTGGCACTGTGTCCGCCTCCCGGCGGATGTGTCAATAATGATTTAAATAATTCTTCTTTTCGTTTTACTTCATTAATTATTCCTTCTTCAAGCAAAACTTTTAAAGCAGCCATACCCGCAGCGCAGCAAACAGGGTGGCCGCCAAATGTAGTGATATGACCCAGCACAGGG
>JANOJO010000377.1:0-2487 GCA_031418795.1 Bacteroidota bacterium
TGAAAACCAGTGTGTGGTAAAACATAATTATACTCTGGCAAGATTTTATCGTCATGAAAGTTGCGGGCAATGTTCGCCCTGCCGCGAAGGAACTGGCTGGATGGAAAAAATATTATTGAATATTGATAATGGAAAAGGTAAGCTGAGTGATATTGATTTGTTGTGGGATATTCAGAGAAAAATAGAAGGCAACACAATTTGCCCTTTCGGAGATGCGGCAGCGTGGCCGGTAGCAGCAGCCATAAGACATTTCCGGGATGAATTTGAATGGCATATCAGAAATCCTGATGATGCACAGAGAAGAAATTTTGGATTGGCGCATTACGCCGAACCAATTAATACGACTACACCTGCATAAATTTGCAAGATGAACCATATAAATAACATAGAAATTAAAAACTTTAAATCTATTCGCCATCAAAAAATTGAAGGATGTAAACGGATTAATGTTTTTCTTGGGTATCCGAATGTTGGAAAGAGTAATATTCTGGAGGCTTTGGCTTTATTTTCTATTAATATGAATAACATAAATTTTCAATCTAATATTCGTATTGAAGAATTGACAACTATATTTTATAATGGTAATGTAGAGAGGGATTTGGAGGTTAAAATTAATGGCAATATGAGGTGGGTTGGGAAAATGTTTAAAGATTTTATTCGACTTGAAGAACAATTTATCAAAGGGAAAGATTTATTTGATGAAAATGCTCCTTTATTACTTCAAGAATCAAATGACTCAGGATTATTTGGTATTGGAAAATTTTTTGAGTTAAGAGAATCAAGAAAAGAGAATAGGTTTGAAAAAGTAGATGTACAAAATTTTCATTCCCCTCAAGTTTTAGAAATTAGGTTTAATCAATTTTTGAATGAGATAAAAAAGTATGTTTTCAAAAAGGACATTTCTCTTTCTGATGAGAAATATGATTCTTTAATTTATCCATACGGGAATAATCTATTTGCCATTTTATCAAGTCACCACTCAATTAAGAAACAAATAGATGAGCTTTTTCAACAGTACAATTTGGAATTATTATACGATGCAAGACTGCAAAAATTGGCTATTTTAAAGCGGACTGAATCTGGGATTTTCAGTATACCATATGATTTGGTTGCAGACACATTGCAAAGATTAATTTTCTATAAAACGGCTGTTCTTAGTAATCATGAATCTATTCTACTTTTTGAAGAGCCAGAAGCCCACATGTTTCCTCCATATATTTCAAAGCTTACTTCCGATATTGTAAACGATGAAAGTAAAAATCAATTTTTCATAACAACACATAGTCCCTTTGTTGTAAGCGATTTAATGGAAAATCTTAAATCTGAAGAACTTTCAATTTATTTAGTAAGTTATAAGAAGGAAACAGGCGAGACTATAGTTAATAAGATGAATAAAGAAGAAATGCATGAGGCAGCTCAGTTTGGGTATGATTTCTTTTTAAATCTGAACAACTTTATACCCGCAAGCTGATATGAAAAACTGGAATTCTTGTTTTGTACCCGAATGTTATTTTGACACAGTTCTTTTTAAAAAGATTTTCCAAACAAACAGACGGTTAAAACATACAAAAGGATGTTTTAATGTAGTGAACAGGTTTAGAATAATTAATGGCAAGAAGGGTGATTTGTATGATAGTTTTGGTGTTGGAATGGTGGATAAGGATAAAAGAGAATTGGATTATCTTAATGAGTGTGAGAAAATAGCAAATCACCAAAATCTTATTTTGTGGAAACACAAAGATAGACAGCATTTCATTATTCAGCTAAATCCACCTTTGGAAAAATGGGTTATAGAAGTGCTGAAATCAGATAACAGAAATGTTGAAGAGTTTGGTTATGTAAATGACTGGAAGAAACTTAAAAGGGCTTTGAAAGATGACATTGATGAGGAGAGTAATGAGCGACTGAATTTGTTTGTAGATGCAATACTATCTTCTTCAAATCCGGTAATTGAAAACTTAAAGAAAATACTTTTGTATTTAAGAGATAAAAATTATCAAGCGGATATAAACGAACTGAGGAATGTCTGAAGGGCCAAAATTATTTAAAGTAACTATTGACAACATCAGCATTGATGTGGAGCCAGGCACTACAGTACTGAATGCTGCACGAAAAATTGGTGGGGATGTGGCGCCTCCTGCAATGTGCTATTACAGTAAACTAAAAGGTAGTGGTGGTAAGTGCCGTACCTGTTTGGTGGAAGTAGCAGCAGGATCAACTGCAGATCCAAGACCAATGCCGAAATTAGTTGCCAGTTGACGCACCAATGAAATGGATGGCAAGGTAGTAAAAAATATTACCAGTGAAAAATTATTGGAAGCAAGGTCTGCAGTTGTAGAGTTTTTATTAATTAATCATCCGCTTGATTGCCCGATATGCGATCAGGCAGGTGAATGTCATTTGCAGGATTTAAGCTATGAACATGGACTGGCGAATTCACGATATGAATTTAAACGTCGTGAGTTTCCAATGATTGATATCGGAGAA
>JANOJO010000378.1:0-1792 GCA_031418795.1 Bacteroidota bacterium
GGCAGATTGTGATCAGAAAGAACAATATCAGGGGAAAATTCCTGCAGGGCTTTTTCAAAACCAGCTTTATCCACCACCACTTTTATCTCGTATTTAATGGCCCCCTTCCTCAACTCCCGTTCCACCATGCCGACATCATTGGGTAAATCCTCAAGATGAAGTATTTTTATGGATCCATTCATATTATACACTTTGTATGACAAAAATCAGGTTGGCCCCTGGTTAAAAAGTAACCAGTACATACCCACTTCATCCATTGTTTTACTGAAACCAACAAAGTCAATCTTCTTTACGATATAACTGTTGGCTCCCAGAAGATAACAAGTTTCTATATCCCGATTTTCTTTTGAAGAAGTGAGAATGACAACGGGAATCTTACTCGTTAGTTTATCCGCCTTCACCTTTCTTAAAACTTCAAAGCCGTCAACTTTTGGCATCTTCAGGTCAAGAAGAATAATCTTGGGTTTGCGACTGGTATTCCTCCCATCAAACTCGCCGGTACCAAAAAGAAAATCAAGTGCAGCAACCCCGTCTTTCAGGTGCACAACATGATTCACAATTTTACTTTTTTTCAAAGCCCGAATAGTCATTTCTGCGTCCCTAATGTCATTTTCCACCAGGAGAATTTCTACTTCTGTATTTGCCATGATTCTCAATTTAAATTATTAATCGGGCAGACTAAAATAAAATGCTGCCCCTTTATTAATTTCTCCTTTTGCCCATACTTTGCCAGCATGCCGGCTGATGATCCGTTGCACAATAGCCAGGCCTACACCGGTTCCCTCAAACTCTTCGTCACTATGAAGACGCTGGAACACACCAAATAATTTATGAGCATACTGCATATCAAATCCTACTCCATTATCGCTTACGGAATAAATCAATTCTCCCTGTTTTTGCTGAGAAGATATTGTAAGCAGCGGATGGTCAGCTTTTGAAGAATACTTGATGGCGTTTGAAAACAGGTTTATAAACACCTGTTTAATAAGCGCCTCATCTGCCTCCACAGGGTGAAGAGCATCCAGCTTTATCTCAGCTTTATACCCCATGGATTTGTCCAGTTCTAATAATACATTTTTTACCAGCCGGGTCATATCAATAGTTGATTTTCTTATTTCTTTTCTGCCCAACCTGGAAAAGGTAAGCAGATCGTCAATCAACTGACCCATTTTTTTTGCACTTTCCTGTATTATGAGCAACAATCGTTTTCCCTCTGCATCCAGCACACTGGCATAGTCCTCGTCCAGCATTTTTGCATATCCATTCACAAACCGCAGGGGAGACCTTAAGTCATGTGAAATCGAGTAGGAGAATGCGTCCAGCTCTTTATTGACCAGAACTAAATCATCATTGGTTGTTTTAGCTTTTAGTCTTTCAATATTGAAATCTTCCAGGATATTCTGCATCGCTTTTTGGGTATCCACAGCAGCTTCTTTTTCCAATGTAAAATCTTCCAGGATATTCTGCATCGCTTTTTGTGTATCCACAGCAGCTTCTTTTTCCAAAGTAAAATCTTCCAGGATATTTATTGCCGGCATTTGCATATCATAATATTATTTTACACGATGTCCCGCAAAACGTTTGTAATTCTTTTTCGTTTTATGCCTCTTTTTTTTTATCATTTTTTTTGCAGTATGATTATTTTCTCCTTCAACTCCTCAATTTCCGTTTTCAAATCAACCATCTTCAATTCCCGGCCTACGGTTAATTTTTGAAACCTTTCCAGCTCAGCCAGTTTGATCAGCTCTTTTTTTCGTCGCACTGCTACTTCATCCTCGGCTTCCTTCTGCGC
>JANOJO010000379.1:0-2291 GCA_031418795.1 Bacteroidota bacterium
TTTCAGCGGCATCACTTTTATCTGTACAGTATAATTCATGCTTTTTTATTTTTGAAAAGCAAAGATAACAGAACGTAGGCAACAAGAGTTACCGGCACTGCCAGCCATTTCAACTTAATTGCAGTAGCAATACATACTGCCGCTAATATTAATTGGGGTAAATTATTTTTGATACTTAGTTTTTTAAATTTCATACTCATCAAAGAAAGATTGCTGACCATGAGAAAAGAAAGCAGCAATATGATAGAATAAATAATCCATTTGTTGATCAGTAATGATTGTATTTCAAATTGCGGATGCGGGTACCAGATGATTAATGGCAGAGAAGCAATTGTTAATCCGGCTGCAGGTGATGGCAATCCTTTAAAAGAAAATTGTTGCTCTGTATCCAGGTTAAATTTTGCCAACCGCCATGCAGCAGCACAGGGAATAATTACGGCAGGTAATAACCAGGCTATTGAAATATCTAACCCTCCATCGTATTGCGCATAACTGATTCGAAGCAGTTGATAAAGTATTAATCCGGGTGCCACACCAAAGCTTACAATATCAGCCAGCGAGTCAAGTTGCTTTCCCATGTCGGATGTTGCTTTAAATAATCTTGCCACAAAACCATCAAGAAAATCAATTACTGCTGCAGCAAAAATCATGATGGCTCCCCATGTTATTTTTTCCGGCAGATCTACCTGGCTGAATCCTTCGCCATCAACATACACAATAGTCTGCCCCGTTTGAAGTATAAAAATAATTGCAACAAAACCACAGACAAGATTGAGAAGTGTAAATAGGTTTGGAATTTGTTTCATCAATAAAAATTAATTAAGATTAAAATCCTGTTAATGCGGCATCCACTAAAAATTCTTTTATTTCCTTTTCACTGACTTCAAAACCAGGCATAAATTCTATTTGTTCTTCAAAGCTGACATCATCAAAATAACACAACTGTTTACAAAATAATGCAGGATTAAACACATGAGTAAATAATTGGCCTGCTTGGGTGCAAATATCTTTAATATTGAAATGATACTTTATTATAAAATATAAATCCACATAGTCTTTCCATTTTGCCCTGTCACCTAAGGCAAAGGCTTTCATTGCCGCAAGACTAAGTAAATCCGGAACCCTGAAATAATTTTCATGGTAGCTGCCTGCCGGAATAAAAAAAGGGAACTGAAAAAAAGTGAGCTTCACCCCATTAATAGCGAAATGTACCTGGTCGGTTTTTTGAACAATTACATTGGACAGGAACCCTGATACTACCACCTGTTTTTTTATACTCAAAACATTGACTCTACTTTCAGTAAATAAATCATAATCAACAGACCTGCGATGTCCAATATGCAGCGCAATGGCAGTTCCCCCTACTAAGTAGTAAGACTTCACATATTTCTTAATAAAAGGCAATAAATCAAATTGCTCTTTATTCAGGATTTCAAGATGCATACTTTTTAAAATAAAGACTGAAGTAATTTCTTGAAATTGCTTCATAATTATTAGCTGCCCTTTCCGACTTATTTATTTGTTCAAAAAATATGGCTGCGGCATTTTTAATACCTACTATGTTGAACAGGGCTTTTATATCTTCTTTGTCAGCATAGTTTATGAAAAACTCAAGCACTACGGGTAATGGCAAGTTTTCCTTTTCTGCATCTTTTGAATACCAGAAAAGATGTGCATTTTTTCGTATCAACGCCTTCAATTCGGGGCTGTTTTCCATGCAATAAAGATACCTCTTTTTCTGATTAACTACTTCTTCATCAATGCTTCTATCTCCTCTACTGTAATCGGAATATTCTTCATTAAATCAACATTTCCGTTTTTAGTTATCCATATATTGTTTTCAATGCGGACACCCATTTTTTCTTCTTCAATATAAATACCCGGCTCTACAGTGAAAACCATTCCGGCTTGAATGGGTTCGGTCATGGTTCCCAAATCATGCACATCAATACCGAGGTGATGCGAAATGCCGTGATAAAGATATTTTCTGTAAGCCCTGTTCTCCGGGTCCTCATTTTTTACAGCAGTTTTTTTCAGCAGACCAATTTTCAAAAACAATTCAGTTGCCATATCGCCTGCCTTATCATGATAATCAAGAATAGAAATACCCGGCTTCAAAATGCTTTTACAATAATTGTGCAAATCAAGACAGGTGTTATAAATTTTCTTTTGTCTTGCTGTAAATTTTCCATTCACAGGAATCGTTCTTGTAAGATCGGCATTGTATCCACCGTACTCAGCGCCAAAATCCATCAATATCATTTCACCGCTTTTACATTCCTGGTTATTGG
>JANOJO010000380.1:0-3960 GCA_031418795.1 Bacteroidota bacterium
TTGGTGAAACGATTGGTAAAAAGGATTTCACTTTTGGCGGCACGGATGAAGAAAGAATAAAAGATTTTCAGCAAATGCTGGATGACCCTAAACTAAAAGCCATCATGTGTGCAAGAGGAGGTTATGGCGCTGTGCGGATTATTGATAAACTGAATTGGAATAAATTTAAACTAAAGCCAAAATGGATAATCGGGTTCAGCGATATAACTGTTATTCATTCACACCTGAACAGGAATTTTAATATTGCATCCATCCATTCAAAAATGTGCAATAGTTTTCCTGAAGACTGGAGCAAGGCCGAACCAATACAGGTGGAAACTATTGAATCAATACAAAAAGCGTTGCGTGGTGAAAAAATGAAATACAGTGTAACGCCGAACGAAAATAATAAACCGGGAATAGCAGAAGGAATTTTGGTTGGTGGCAATCTGAAAACACTGGAGTCATTAGCAGGCACTCCTTCTGATATAAATACAGCAGGTAAAATTTTGTTTGTAGAAGATACCGGGGAATATTTATACAACATTGACCGCATGTTCTGGAATTTGAAACGAAGCGGCAAGCTTTCACAATTGAAAGGTTTGATTGTCGGCGGATTTAAAATAAGAAAAGAAGCAGATACAGAAGATTTTGGAAAAACACTGGAACAAATTGTTTTGGAGAAAATAAATAATTACAAATATCCCGTTTGTTTTGATTTTCCTGTTGGGCATCAAAAGAATAATTTTGCTTTGAAATGCGGGGTGAGGCACAGATTAATTGTTTCTGCTGACGGAGTCAGTTTAAAAGAATCTTAATGGCCAAATTGATAAATGGTTAAATGGTTTTAAGGATATTCGTTTAACAATTTAGCAATACAACAATTTAACAATGATTAAAACTCCCCCATACTTGCAACCAGGCGATACCATAGGATTAGTGTGTCCTGCTGGTTCCATGCCTGTTGAAAAAATTTCTGAATGTATCCGTGTGTTAAATGAAGATTGGGGATTTACTACCAAAGTGGGAGATACCGTCGGCAGCCAATTCAATTATTTTTCCGGCACTGATGAAGACAGGCTGGTGGATTTTCAAAAAATGCTGGATGATGATGAGGTGAAAGCAATCCTGTGTGCAAGAGGTGGCTATGGACTTACCCGTATTATTGATAAAATTGATTTTACAAATTTTATCAAAAATCCCAAATGGATTATTGGCTTTAGTGATATTACTGTTCTTCATGCTCATATCTACCGCAACTATTATATTTCTACTCTTCATGCACCCATGGCAAATGCTTTTAATGATGGAGAGTATAAAAGCGAATTTGTACAATCATTGAGAAATGCGTTGGATGGAAAGAAATTAAAATACCAGGCAACGCCACATGAGTTTAATAAAAAAGGGGAGGGCATTGGTGAATTGGTTGGTGGCAATCTTTCCTTGCTTGTGCATTTATCCGGAACAGATTCTGACATCAAAACAAAAGGAAGAATTCTTTTTCTTGAAGATGTAGGCGAATACCTGTACAATATTGACAGGATGATGCGCCAGTTGCAACGCAGTGGTAAACTTGATAAACTGGCCGGTTTGATTATCGGTGGGTTTACAGATTGCAAAGACACAGAAATAAAATATGGGCAAACAGCTTATGAAATTATTCATGATGTAATTCAGGATTATGATTACCCGGTTTGTTTTGGTTTTCCGGTAAGTCATGAAAAAGAAAACTATGCGTTGAAGATTGGTGTGGGGTATAAATTAAAGGTAACTAAATCAAAAATTATACTGGAAGAGTAAATTAATTTTTCAGCAGCGAATCTAATTTCTGAATCGTTTCTTTAAATGTAAAAAGGTCATTGTGCCTGCCACCCTCAATAGTTATAAATTCATCTCCCGGTTTTAAAAATGGTTTCAATCTTTTTGCATTGTTGTAATTTACCAATCTGTCATCTGTTCCCTGAAAAATTGTAACAGCAGTGTTTGTGTGGCGCAGGTACCGATGAGTAGGAAGTTTATAATGAATCATCATGTTCACCGGATAAAATGGCAGGTACTGTTTTACTACAGAAGGATAATCGTAATAAGGTGTTTCCAAAATCAATCTTTTGCAATTTTGTTTTGAAGCCAGATGTGCAGCGATGCCTGTGCCCATACTTTTACCATAAATAATAATACTGTCTGCGGAAAACTTAGATGCAGCAAACCGGTACATATAATCTGCCCACCGGTAAAGATTTTCTTCAGTAAGCTTGCCGGTACTTTTTCCAAAACCGGGATAGTCCATTATCCATACTTCATAACCGTGACGGGTAAAATAAGGCGCATACTTTGCATACCAGGAAATGTTTTTTTTATTTCCATGAAAATAAAGGACTACACCTTTAGTTATTGTATCAGTACTGAAAAACTGCACTACATTCAGGTTCGATTCTTTGTTTACTGCTATGTTGATGTCTTTATGTTTTTCAGGAAAATCATACTGGTGATTATTTTTTAAAGACACAGGATGAAATAAAATATAATCCTGCAGAAAGTATAAAGAAACCCCACCAATTATATAAACAACAGCAAGTATTTTAAACCACTTCCATATTTTCTTTATCAATTTCCTGTTCATGCCGGCAAAGATGAAAACAAAAAAGGACATGAGCGAATCATGTCCTTCAATCCCCTCTCCTTTGTACTAAGGTCTCCTTTGGAGGAGAGGGGCAGGGGTGAAGTCAAAATTTTTTACTGTCTTCTAAAATAATCTCTCACCCGGCTATACAAACTATTATTGATTTCATTAATAACATTTTTCAATATCTCTTTTTCTTCCGGTGCATTTTCTCTTGCATGGTTCACTAGCTGTTTATCAGCTTCAGTCAATGCCCTTTCATCGCCTGTGTAAGATGCAAATTCAGTTTTCCAGCTATGATTGCCGCGTACATCATCTGACCAAAGACGACGGCCATTTACATCACGAACATTTACAAGCACGGTGCCATCTGAATTTATGGTGCGTTTAGTAGTAATAATTTTTGCAAATACTTTCTTGTATTCTTTTACAATTGAGTCTGGCCTGTAAAAAGTTTCTTTTACCACCACATCTTTCGATACTTCTCTTGTACTCTCCTCATCTTTTACTTTGCCTGTATTTTGTGTGCTGAAACGAAAATCAATAAACTGATCAGCCCTGATATTACGGCTGCGGGCTTCCTGATCGCTGAAATATTTTATAAAACTTCCACCACTGTTATTTTGCAATCTTCGAAGCAAATTATTTTCAAAATCCCTGAACTCAGTAATGTTGTAGGAGCTGTTGCGGTAATTATAATTATCCATCGGCATCAGTACCACATTTGTTACTGCATTCTCATAGGCTTCATCCTTTTTGGATTTAATAGTAAAATCTTCAGGTTTAAATTTTAATGCTTCATTAAATTCGGTGTAAGCATTTTTGAAACCGGGCTTATCATTTTTTTCCATCCATCGCATACCACGTTCTACACGGGTACCGGCTGCTTTTTCTGCATAAATATTCAGGTAACTTGAATAGTCAGTGGCGCTTACTGTATTGATTGCTTCCGGTGAGCGGCGTATGATATTGTATAAATTCTGCATGGCAGAGTATTCGTTATAAATCAATTCCCATTTTAACTCGTTATTATTTTCAGATAAATTTTTTATCTGGCTTTCATGATTTTCTGCAGCCAGGCGGTATGAATTTTTCAAAAGCTGTTTTGCATCCCCATCATTAGGTTTCTTCTGCAATTTTTTTACAGCCTGATCTACTGCTTCATCATAATTTCCAGTATCATAAAGTTTGGTGGCAGATTTACATGCGGGGACGGCTGCAAGTAAGGAAAGAAGAAAAATAAATAAGTAAAATTTTGTTTTCATATACAACTCCTTTTTTTTGTCATTATTTCAAATTGCATTCCACAGAACTGGTTAATCACACAATTAATTATTCCTTAACAAACGTAAATCAAGGCT
>JANOJO010000381.1:0-3175 GCA_031418795.1 Bacteroidota bacterium
CTGTGTGAGCAACTGGCAAAATATTACCGGGCATCATGGTGCCCGGAATATGCAAGAGAGTTTTTGCTGAAACACGGCATGAATTATACTTATGCTGATTTACTCACAATTGCAAAAGGGCAAATTGCTCTGGAAGAAAAAAACTCACAGCTCGCCGCCAATAGCTCACCGCTTCTCTTCATTGATACCGATATGTATGTATTGAAAGTGTGGTGCGAATTTGTTTTTGGCAAATGCCATCCCTGGATATTGGAACAAATTGTTGAAAGAAAATATGATTTGTATTTGCTCTGTAATAATGATCTGCCCTGGGTAAAAGACGAACTGAGGGAATATCCCGGTTTACAAATAAGAGAAACTCTTTATTATATGTATAAAGATTTAATGATAAATCAAACAACTCCGTGGGCTGAAATAAGTGGCGGCTATGAAGAGCGGTTGCAAAAAGCAATCGCTGCTGTTGATGCCTTGCTTGCAGGATAAAATAAGCGTTGTACATTCGGCTTATCATGCTTTCGTTTTTACAAAAACATCATCGTTCGCTTTTTTATACTACCTGGCTGGTACTTGCACTGGCACAGGCTGCATCTACAGAGTTAATTGCAGATGAAGCATATTACTGGGTGTATTCCAAATTTCTTTCCTGGGGATATTTTGACCATCCCCCGATGATTGCACTGCTGATTAAATGCGGCTATTCTTTTTTTCATAATGAATCAGGCGTACGATTAATCTGTGCTTTGCTAAGTGTATTCACCCTGGTAATTATTGAATCACTAATAGATAAAAAAAATCCATTCCTTTTTTATACGATTGCTTTAAGCATTGGGTTTTTACAAATAGCCGGGTTTCTTGCCGTGCCGGATACGCCTTTGTTGTTTTTTACAGTCGTCTTTTTTTATTGCTACCGTCTTTTTTTACAAACCATAAATTGGCGCAACGCTTTATTGCTTGCCTTTTCAATTGTATTTCTTTTTTATACAAAGTATCATGGCTTGCTTGTTGTGCTGTTTACAATTCTTTCTAATTTAAAATTATTGCGCCGCTGGCAAATATGGCTGGTTGCTGTTTTTGTGCTTATACTTTTTTCCCCACACCTTTTTTGGCAATGGCAAAATGATTGGGTAAGCTTTCGCTATCATCTTTTTGAAAGCAATGTGTCTGTTTATAAATTTTCTTACACCACCGAATATTTACTTGGGCAGATATTGCTATGCGGGCCATTAGCTGGTTTTATTTTGTTGCCCGCTGCATTTTTATACCGGGCAAAAAATGAAACAGAAAAAGCATTGAAGTTTACACTGGCCGGCATGCTTGTTTTTTTTCTTCTAAGTTCTTTCCGCGGAAAAGTGGAAGCCAACTGGACACTGCCTGTATTAATTCCGCTGATAGTATTAAGTCATCAATTTTTACTTACTAAATTTTCATGGCTAAATCCGCTGCGCATTATTTCAATTATTTCTTTGCTGTTGATAATGGCTGGCCGCATTTATCTTGTTGTTGATATTGGCCCCGATAATTCAGTGAAGCAAAGATTTCAACACAATAAAGACTGGGCAATGGCGATTGCAAAAAAAACGGGAGATAGGCCAGTAGTGTTTTATAATTCTTATCAACGGGCTTCCTTGTACTGGTTTTATAGTGGCAAGCCATCTCATTCTCACAATGCTTATTGGGAAAGAAGAAATAATTATAATTTCTGGCCAACAGAAGATCAGTTGCTCGGAAACCAGGTGTATATCGCTGATGTAAATAATATTTCTTCTTTTCAAGATTCTGTGCAAACAATAAAAGGATGGGTGGGTTTAACTTCCGATTCATCTTATGCTGCGTTGGGAAAAATTATTATTGTTCTGGATAAAATAAATTTAAGCAGCGGAAACCTGGATATCGAACTCTCGGCAAATAGTTCAGAAGAGTATCACTCATTTCTTTTTTTAACCCCTGCGTTACAAACCGAATTAGTTTTTGGTGTTTTTAAAGGAAAAGAAACAGTAAAAGAATTTTATACCGGAATAAAAGCACAGCAACTGACCGGGTTAAAAAATTATCCGCTTTCGTTAAATCTTTCCGGTCTCTCCCCCGGAAAATATGATTGCAGATTTGGATTAAAGGTTAAAGATTATCTTATAACACATAACAGCAAAAAATTTCAACTGGTAATTCCTTAATTATTTTTTTGCTGATTTTGTTTCCTTCTTTACAGAAATTATTTGTTGTACATCGGGATCGCCTTCAAGATTATTCATTTGCTGCAATACCCACCCCTGTTTGCCAGCCACATATTTTGATATTGGTTTCACTGTATATTTTTTTGGATTTGGCAAGCAAGATGCAATCATCGCTGCTTCTGCTCTTGATAAATTTTTTGCAGGCTTACCAAAATAATTTTGCGAAGCAGCTTCTATTCCATACACACCTTTTCCCATTTCAATTACATTCATGTAAACTTCAAGTATTCTTTTTTTCCCCCACGCCAATTCAATCATAAAAGTAAAATAAACTTCCAGCCCTTTTCGTATCCAACTGCGGCCTTGCCATAGAAAAACATTTTTTGCCACTTGCTGGCTGATGGTGCTGGCGCCGCGAACACGGTTTGGTTTTCTTTTATTATACGCCATTGCCTTTTTTATGCTTTTCCAGTCAAATCCGTTGTGATCCGGGAATAACTGATCTTCGGATGCAATAACTGCCAGCTTCGCATTGTATGAAATATTTTTTTCATCAACATAATCTCTTTTTAAACCATCCCCTTTTATAAAACTAACTAATTGTGTAATTGTCACCGGCGGGTTTACCCATTTCAACAGCAGGATATAAAACAGTTGAAAGAAAAAAAGATACAGGAAAATTTTTTTTGTCCATTTCCATATCCGTTTCAAAAAAGGGTGGTTGTCCATGTGATGCAAAATAACTAATTCTGATTTTTTATAGTAGTAGGGGTTTTAAAGCCTCCCCTTCGGGGAGAGCTTGTCCCGACAAATCGGGATTTGGAGGGGCCGTTTAATTAATCTTATCGCTGAAAAAAATAAGCCCCCACAAAAGCACAATGCCAAAACCAAGCAGGATAAGTCCATTTAGCCTGCTTAATAATTGAATATTGTGCGGCGTAAGTTTTTTTCTGATTTTTTGCGCCAGCATCACTTTTAAAATATCTGTAGCGAGAACGAATACA
>JANOJO010000382.1:0-13562 GCA_031418795.1 Bacteroidota bacterium
GATTCACGGTTCGTAATCGACTTCGTGATTTTGAGTTGCCTCATGCTCATAGGTATGGTATTTAAAAGGTTTTTTTAAAGGGCAAAGAATATTGGTTTATTAAAAATTTGTCACCCAAAAAATCCTCACACATGCTTTTTCGTTCTTGGAACTTATTGAACGTCAAAGCAATTTAGCTAATTATATGACATATCCAAAAACTAATTTGGGTATCAGTAATAACGAAGCATCATGTTGTTTATTTTCTGAAATGTATAAATAAGAAAGATTAGGGGAAAAATAAACAGTAAAATACTTTAATAGACTGATTTATTATTTATTATTGCACGGGTTGATAATAAAAATGATAATGGCGAATAAACAATTATATACTTTAGAATTTCCTGTAAGATGTTCTCCGGGGATTTTGTTTGATTTTCTTGCAACACCTGCAGGTTTACAAGAATGGTTTGCCGACAGGGTTGATGAAAGAGATGATGTTTTCAGTTTTACCTGGAATGGCGTTATTGACAAAGCAGAAGTAGTGGAAACCGAACAGGATAAATTTATCCGTTTTCACTGGATGCATTTACCAAAAGAAGAATACTTTGAATTTAAAATAGAAAAATCAGAAGTAACCAATCAAACGATACTTGTGATAAAAGATTTTGCTGAGAAAAAAGAAATCAAAGACCAAAGCCGTCTTTGGGATTACCAGGTGAAAGAACTTTTTCGCCGGTTGGGCAGCAATTAAAAAATAAGTTTTACAAGTACTTCATAACTGCTGCAAATTGCGGATTCTATTTCAGCAGTTTTATTCAGTGAAAATTTTTTCGCCAGTTTCAGGAATATTTTTTTACCAGAAATTTCTTCAAATTCTTTTCCGGATAAATCGCTTACTTTTTTATAATTATCTGCATCAAAATTATGCTCCCATTCATTTTTGCTGATGCATATATAATAATCGTTTTTTGCAAGCCGTGATTTGTTTTTAATGATTTTTGAAACAAGTAGTTCTTTATACCTGCCGGATAAATGAAGTGTAATACTAAAAAATTTTCCCCACCAAAACATAGTGCGGATGGCAAATATATTTCCAGGTTCAAAATGCCGGGGATAGTCAAGCACTAACCAGGGCAGTCCTTTGTAGTTTTCTCCTCTCGAAACCTTTGGTGATGTTTTTAAAACTTCTTCCGGGAAACCGGCAATATTTTTTTCTATTATTTTTTTTTGCTGTAATTGTATTTCTTCTAAAAACATTTTCAGTTTTTGCATAATGGCGTTCTTTGTTAAAATAATATCCGTATCACATATCATCTCCACCTCAAAAGGCAAAAGCTGTATTTTTGTTTTGTGCTTCATTATTCAAATGTAATTACTGGTTTTTGCCCCGGCGCATAATTAACTGATATGTTTAAAAAACTTGACAAACTAATCATCAAAGCTTTTGTGGGGCCATTTATAGCAGTTTTTTTTCTTACGCTATTGGTATTGGTCATGCAGTTTTTCTGGCTGTGGATTGATGACTTTGTTGGCAAGGGTCTTTCTGCCGGAATCATTTTAGAATTTATCTGGTATCAAAGCGCTGTGCTGGTTCCATTAGCATTACCATTGGCGGTGTTGCTTTCTTCATTAATGACCTTTGGCAATCTTGGTGAAAGTTTTGAATTGGTGGCAGTAAAAGCATCCGGCATTTCATTACTCAGGTTTATGTGGCCATTGTTTTTTGTCAGCATATTAATTTGTGGCATTGCATTTCTTTTTTCTAATTATATAATTCCGGTTGCGGTATTAAAATCTCAAACATTACTGGCAGATATTGTTTGGGCAAAACCTGCATTTGATATTAAAGAAGGAGTCTTTTATGATAAGATAGATGGCTTTGCCATAAAGATTGGAAAAAAAGAAAACGATAGCATAGTAAAAGAAATAATTATTTATGAAAAAGGGCCAAACAATCTGCAGGATAATTTTACAATTGCAAAAAGCGGCATTATGCGTACAACTGCTAACCGCCGTTTTTTGGAATTTCATTTGAAAGATGGATGGCGATACCAGGAAAAAGGAGACCGGCTGAATCCCAACACCGAATTTATCAGAATTGGTTTTAAAGAATATACCAAGCAATTTGATTTAAGTTCGTTGGGACTACGCCAAAGAACTTCCGATTCCACAAACCGCAACAACCACCGGATGCAAAGTATGAGGCAATTATCAAAAGCTATTGATTCTATTGCGCTGGATGCAAAAAAATATTCGGAGAAAGTAAAGCGGGATATTTTTTCTGTGTTTACATTTTCGAAATATATTGACAGCGGCTATACAAAAAAAGATATTCTTTCAACAGATTCAGCAAAAACAAAAAAACCAGCAGCAAAGAAATTTGAACAACTGATACCTGACAGTGCATTGACGACCGTAAATCAAAAAGCGGCTGCTTTAATCGGTTCCATTACGCTAAATACAGAAATTGCTTTTGCTGAATTCAAATCAAAGCAAAGAGATTTAAGATTGCATAAAATAGAATGGCATAAAAAAATAACATTGTCTGCAGCCTGCCTGGTTCTTTTTCTTATTGGCGCTCCATTGGGTTCTATTATACGTAAAGGCGGATTAGGCACTCCGTTGATTTTTGCCGTCATCCTTTTTATGTTTTTCTTTTTCTTCAATACAACTGGCGAAAAATATGTGAAAGAGAATGTAATGACGGCCTTTGGCGGTATGTGGATGGCAACTATGACCCTGGTGCCGGTGGGTATTTTTCTTACTTACAAAGCCATGCATGATTCGCAGCTTCTCAATCGTGAATTTTATTTCAGAACAGGCAGAAGAATTAAATATTATTTCAAAAGGAAAAAATAATAATTCAAAGTTTCATATTTTTCACAGCCGGCATATTTAAACAAAGCAATTGAAAACCGAAATACAAAATCTGCGTATTCAAAAATGGGTGGCAGTCATTTCCGTTGTCCTGCTTGTAGTAAAATTCATTGCGTATTATACCACAAACTCTGTTTCCATTCTTACTGATGCATTAGAAAGTATTGTAAATGTGGCAGCCGGTTTTATTGGGTTATACAGTTTATATATAGCAGCAAAACCACGGGATAAAGACCATCCGTACGGGCATGGCAAGGCTGAATTTATTTCTGCAGCCATTGAAGGCACACTTGTAGTATCTGCCGGCGCCATTATTATTTATAAAGCTGTGCAACATTTAATTTACCCGGTGGAGATAAAAAAAATTGATTACGGTATCATGCTGGTTTCCGCTACTGCCATTGTAAATTTTGCCATGGGTTTTATTGCGGTGCAAAAGGGAAAGAAAAATAATTCACTTGCACTTGTTGCCAGTGGCAGGCACCTGCAGTCTGACAGTTATTCCACATTAGGAATCGTACTCGGCCTGATATTAATTTTTTTTACAGGATTGAAATGGATTGATAGTTCAGTCGCAATTGTATTTGGATTATTCATCAGCTTTACCGGTTATAAAATTTTGCGTAAATCGATTGCAGGAATAATGGATGAAGCAGACCTGGAGCTATTGGATAAAATGATTCATTTGCTGAATGAAAACCGGAAAGAGAACTGGGTTGACCTGCACAATCTCCGTGTTATAAAATATGGGGCCGTACTTCATATTGACTGCCACCTTACCGTACCCTGGTATTTGAATATGTATGAAGCCCACAGCGAGATTGATGCATTGATTGCTCTTATTAAAAAAGAGTTTGGCGAATCCATTGAATTCTTTGTGCATTCCGATGGATGTCTGCCTTTTTCCTGCAAAATTTGTAACAAACAAAATTGTACTGTACGAAAACATAACTTTGAAAAAAGAATTGACTGGAGTATGGAAAATATTTTACAGAATCAAAAGCATCATCTATGAAAACAAGAACGGTTTGGAAAAAGGAACATCAGTTTACAAGTTATCATGAACATAATGCCATTCAGATTGATGGGGACAGGCAGCATGGCAATGGCCCCAAATCGCTTTTATTATCTGGCCTGGCGGGTTGTTCCGGTATTGATGTAGTGGATATATTAAATAAAATGAGAGTGAGTTTTACTGAGCTTGAAATTGATGCGGAAACAACACAAACCGAAGTCAACCCAAAAATATTTAATGACATTCAACTTATTTATAAAATAAAAACAGCAAAAAAAAACGAAGATAAAGTGAAGAAGGCGATTGACCTTTCCTTAGAAAAATATTGTGGCGTATCTGCCATGTTGAAAAAAAATTCTGATATTCATTACACTATTCAATTATTATAAACTATGCTTTCCAAACGTTCACAATATGCATTAAAGGCGTTGACACATCTTACTGAAAAGTATAATAAAGGGCCTGTGCTGATTTCAGAAATTGCAAGAAAGAAAAAAATCCCACTTAAATTTCTTGAAAATATTTTGCTTGAACTGAAAGGGATTGGTGTACTTGATAGTAAAAAAGGGAAAGGTGGTGGATATTTTTTAAAGAAAAATCCTGCTAAGGTCAGGATTGCTGATATTATCCGGCAGGTAAATGGCCCCATTGCAATGTTGTCCTGCGTAAGCCTTTACTTTTATGAGCGTTGCAAAAACTGCGATGAAAAAAAATGTGCATTGCATGATATGATGATTGAAGTAAGGGATGCCACGCTGAATATACTGGAGAAACGAACACTTGTTGATTTGGTTAGTTAGGCCTGATAAGATTTCGCAAATAATTAGTCTATTTGGTTGGTAGGGTAATAATACTCCCGTATTTTTGTAACCATTTAAATTTAAATATATGTCACTACGTTTAGGGGACATTGCTCCCAACTTTAAAGCCAACACCACTGAAGGTGAACTTGATTTTTATGAACACTTAGGCAATAGCTGGGGTATTCTTTTTTCACATCCTGCTGATTATACTCCTGTATGTACAACCGAGCTGGGCAAAACTGCTTTGCTGAAAAAAGAATTTGCAAAGCGAAATACAAAAGTACTTGCTGTGAGTGTTGACCCTATGGATAAACATATTGGCTGGCGAAATGATATTAATGAAACGCAAAGCTGTTCAGTTGATTTTCCTTTGATTGCTGATGAAAGCAGGGAAGTGTCTTTGTTGTATGATATGATACATCCCAATGAATCAGCAACGGTAACAGTACGTTCATTATTTATTATCGGACCCGATAAAAAAGTAAAACTGATAATTACTTATCCGCAAACAACCGGAAGAAATTTTAATGAAGTGTTACGGGTACTGGAATCATTACAACTTACTGCGGGTTTCAGTGTAGCTACACCCGCTGACTGGAAGCATGGCGAAGATGTGATTGTTGCTTTATCAGTTTCAACAGAAGATGCCCAAAAGAAATTTCAGAAAGGTGTGAAGATTGTAAAACCCTATTTGCGTTATACACCTCAGCCTGATTTATAAACAGCGATTGTTGCTTTGCCAGAAAGAATAAAATAAAAATTGATAAGCATGAATGCGCTGATAAGTGAAATAGAAAAAGAGCTGACGGGTAAAGAAATTGCAAAACAACTTCAATACATTACTGAACGCTTTTCCGGTGAAGTTATTTTTTCTACCAGTTTTGGTTTGGAAGACCAGGCCATTACTCATTTTATAACAAAAAATAATTTGCCAATAAAAATTTTTACGCTTGATACTGGAAGAATGTTTGCAGAAACATACAGTACCTGGAGCAGAACAGTTGAAAAATATCCACTTACCATTTCGGCTTATTACCCGGAAGCGAATCCGCTGCAGGAATTTGTAAGTGAGAAAGGGCCGAATAGTTTTTATGAATCAGTTGAGAACAGAAAGCAATGTTGTTTTATAAGAAAAGTAGAACCGTTGCAAAGAGCATTAAAAGGAAATAAAATCTGGATTACCGGTATTCGTGCAGAACAAAGCAAAAACCGGATTGATATGCCAATGGTGGAATGGGATGAAGTAAATCAAATAATAAAATTTCATCCGCTGCTCAGCTGGACTTGGGGACAGGTAAAACAATATGTAAGCAGAAATGATGTGCCATATAATCCTTTACATGATACAGGTTTTGTAAGTATAGGTTGTGCACCGTGTACAAGGGCAACAAAACCTGGTGAAGATTTCAGAGCAGGAAGATGGTGGTGGGAAGACAGTAGTAAAAAAGAATGTGGGTTGCATATACATGAAACCCCTTCAAATCTCTCCGCCTGAGGCGGAAGACTTGCAAACATACAAGACCTAATGAACGGGCATTGTTTATACAGTAATTAAATTGAAGAGGTAGAAAAAAATGAGTCAGTATCATCTCAATTATTTAGAACAACTTGAAGCGGAGAGCATTCACATTTTTCGTGAAGTGGCTGCGCAATTTGAAAAGCCTGCATTACTATTCAGTGGTGGTAAAGATTCCATTACCATGGTTCATCTTGCTAAAAAAGCTTTTGCTCCCGGAAAAATTCCTTTTCCTTTAGTGCATATTGATACAGGACATAATTTTCCCGAAGCATTAGATTTCCGTGATTGGCTGACGAATGAAGTAAATGCAACATTGGTGGTGAGAAAAGTGGAAGACACTATTAAGCAAAGACATCTTACAGAGCCCAAAGGAAAATTTCCCAGCCGCAATTGGTTACAGACTTATACTTTGTTAGATACAATTGAAGAATTCAAATTTGATTGCTGCATTGGCGGTGCAAGGCGTGATGAAGAAAAAGCAAGAGCTAAAGAAAGAATTTTTTCTGTGCGTGATGAGTTTGGCCAATGGAACCCTAAACTGCAAAGACCAGAACTCTGGAATATTTATAATGGAAGAATTCACAAAGGAGAAAATGTAAGAGTGTTCCCTATCAGTAACTGGACCGAACTTGACATCTGGAATTATATACGCAAAGAAAAAATTGATTTGCCATCCATTTATTTTTCTCATGATAGAAAAGTGATTTTACATGAAGGACAATTAGTGGCTATGAGTGAATATGTGCAACCTGCAGAAACTGATGTAGTGCTGAATAAAAAAGTTCGTTACCGTACAGTAGGTGATATGACTTGTACTGCAGCAGTTGAATCAAATGCAGCAACACTTGATGAAGTGATTGATGAAATCATTGCAACAAGAATTAGCGAAAGAGGTGAGACGAGAATTGATGATAAGGTAACTGAAGCTGCTATGGAAGACAGAAAGAAGAACGGGTATTTTTAATGCCAGCCCCTCTAAATCTCCCCGAAGGGGAGACTTCTCTGCCGCACATAGCCAGCTTATTCGATGATGCTGATTTTCTCAGATGTAATTAATGATGAAATTTGGAAAACATTGAATGAATAGTTCTTTCTTAAAACCCCGAAGGGGTTTAATATTAATAGCCCCCCGATTTATCGGGGGGATTGATAATGATGATGGAGTTAAGAACCCCGTAGGGGTTCAATGTAATAGTTTGAAAATAGTGTTGATTGAATATTGTACGGAATGGTTGATATGTGCTGAATAGAATTCCTTCAGTATCCCGATTGTTATCGGGACGACGCAACAAAAGATGATAGTAGCAATACAGATGGATACAAAAAAAATAATTTCTTATTTCTCAGTCTTTCAAAAAGTAAAGACTGATACAAACTAAGTTCTCCGCCAGTTTGCGGAGACAGGGGCTGGATATGGACTTACTTCGATTTATAACCGCCGGCAGTGTGGATGATGGCAAAAGCACGTTGATTGGCCGCTTGCTGTACGACAGCAAGAATATTTTAATTGACCAATTGGAAGCATTGGAAAAATCTACCAAGGGCAGAGATGATGGCTCTGTTGATTTGGCTTTGCTTACGGATGGTCTGCGTGCAGAAAGAGAACAGGGCATTACAATTGATGTGGCGTATCGTTACTTCACTACGCCAAAAAGAAAATTTATTATTGCAGATGCACCCGGCCATGTGCAATACACAAGAAATATGATTACGGGTGCAAGTAATGCAAGCCTGATTATTATTTTAATTGATGCACGACTGGGAGTAGTGGAACAAACCCGTCGTCATTCCATCATTGCTTCGTTGTTGAAAATTCCGCATGTTGTGGTGGCGATTAATAAAATGGATTTGGTGGAATACTCACAGGATGTTTTTAATAATATAGTGATTGATTACAGTGAGGTGGCAAAACAACTTGGACTTACCGATGTAACCTATATTCCCATCAGTGCACTGGATGGTGATAATATTGTAGACAGGTCGGAGAAAATCACATGGTACAACGGAAAACCATTGCTTGAATTTTTAGAAGAGATAGAAACAGAGAATGATATTAATCTTACCGATGCAAGGTTCCAGGTGCAGTTTGTAATTCGTCCGCAGACAGAAGCGCTGCATGATTACCGTGGCTTTGCAGGAAAAATAATTAGCGGCGTTTATAAAAAAGGTGATAAAGTAAAAGTGTTACCACAAAATATTGAAACAACTATTGCAAGTGTGGAGATTGATGGAAAAGAAGTGGAAGAAGTTTTTGCTCCGCAGAGTGCCGTGATACAATTGGCAAATGATATTGATATTAGTCGTGGCGATTCTATTGTAAAAATTGATAATCTGCCGCAGGTAAATAATGAACTGGAAGTATTGCTTTGCTGGATGGACGATAAACCATTGATGACGGGTAATAAATATTTATTGCAGCATAACAGCCGGTTGGTAAGAGCTGTAATAAAAAATGTCGAATTTAAATTAGATGTAAACAGTTTGCAACGCCAGCCTGTTGAGGGAAATGTAAAATTGAATGAAGTAGTGAAAGCAACTATTAAAACAGCTTCACCATTGGTATATGACAGTTATGAAAAACTGAGTGTAAACGGCAGCGCTGTACTGATTGATGAAACGAGTAACAGTACGGTTGCAGCGGTATTGATTAAGTCATAAGTAGCTTGCCCAACGAAGTTTTAACATAGTTGGGCAGCATAAATAACGATTGACTTGTCTTCTTAACAATAACAAACAGAATTTATGAGTGCAGAAAGAAAAGAAGGCAAAGTAATATTAGCAGGCGCCGGTCCCGGCGAAGCAGAATTGATTACATTAAAATTACAAAAGCGTTTAACACAGGCTGATGTTATCATCACCGATCGCCTGGTCAACCCGGATATTATTTCTTCTTATGCCAAAAAAGACGCACTTGTTTTATTTGCCGGTAAAAAAGGATTTGATGAAAATTCTTTTTCTCAGGAAGATGTAACAGCATTGATTATTGAACATGCATTGCAGGGAAAAACAGTATTGCGTTTGAAAGGTGGTGATGTTGCTTTCTTCAGCAATGTGCTGGATGAGCTGCAGGCATTAGTTGATAAAAATATTCCGTATGAAATTATTCCCGGTATTACGGCTGCTTCGGGTGCATCTGCTTACTCTGGCATTCCATTAACTGCAAGAGGATATTCGCAGGGAGTGCAGTTTCTTACTTTCAATCCCAACAGCCAGTACAGCCCGGAGAAATGGAAATCACTGGCGCATACAAAAGATACATTGGTATTTTATATGGCTTCAAAAAATATCAATGACCTTGTTGAATTATTATCCCGCTACACTAAACATTTGAATACACCATTGGCTGTAATTGAACAGGCCACCACGCCACATCAGCAAATACATATTTCCACTTTAAAAAATGCCGCCACTGATTTTGCAGGCACTGCATTCAGTTCGCCTTCATTAATTATTGTTGGTGAAGTGGTGAATCTTCATGAAAGGTTCAACTGGTTTGTTGCAGAATTACCGGGAACTGTTTTCCAGGAATTGGGTGTTTGATTTTATCTGGATGATTCTTTAACCAGTTTACTGGCCTACAGTTTCTATTGCACCGGCCTTGGTATTGAGAAAGAAAATACACTTCCTTCTCCCGGATTACTTTCTATATAAAGTTGACCACCATTTTTGGCCAGGAATTCCTTACTAAGTTTCAACCCCAATCCGGTTCCTGATTCACTGGCTGTACCTTTCGTAGAATAAAAATCTTTGCTGTTAATTTTTTTTAAATCATCCTGGCTGATGCCGGTGCCATTATCTTTTACATACACTTCCACAAGACTATTATTTTCATGCATACCTATTTTAATATTTCCTTTTTCGGGAGTAAACTTTATGGCATTTGAAATCAGATTGCGCAGCACCAGGTTTAGCATATCCCTGTCTATAAAACCATATATACCTTCACGGGTTTGGTATTCAATACTGATTTGTTTTGTTTCTGATTGCCGGCGCAGCAACTGTACTGTTTCAGCTATTGAGATTCCAATATCTACTTTTTGAGGATATACAGCGTCTGACTGCATTTGTGATCTTGACCATTGCAGTAAATTATCCATCAGCCCGGTGGTATAGTTCAGATCGTTCACTACTCCGGGAATTATTTTTTTTAATTCACGGGCCGGCATATTTTTTTGCTGGGCATCGCTGAAGAAATTACGCATCGCATACAATGGCGCTTTCAGGTCATGGGAAATAATGGTGAACAATTTATTTTTTAATGTATTTACTTCTGTCAGTTCATCGGTTTGTTTTTTAAGCAGGGTTGCATTGTTCCGGATTTTGTCAGACTGGTTTTGTATCTGAACATTTTTTAACTCCAGGTCACTGTTTTTATCCAGGATATGATGCTGGTAAACGACATATTCTTTTTTGATTAGGTATAATCCGTAAAAAATAAAAACAATCGCCAGCCCCTGGTTAAAAAGATAAAGCCCTTTGTTAAAATCTTCCAGTTGAAACTGATACGATTTTAATATTACAGATAATGAAAAATAACTTACCATGGAAAAACCAAGTGAAAAGATCATATAGCCTGTATCCTTCAGAAAAAAAACAGATAGTATCCCAAATAAAATAAAATGAAGATCTACACCGGCATTGAGTCCATACATGTAAACAATACAGGTAACAAACGGATACAGGATAAAATAAGCAAGCAGTGCCGCTTCATGGTAATAAAATTTATTCAGACACAAAACCAATACACTTACCATGGCAGGCAGGCAGGCAACTAACCAGGCAGCGGCAGGCAATGGATTATGCATCATAAAACCTGCTGCCGGAATGAGTATGCCGCAAAGCAATTGAAAAAAATTCAGCTTATTGAAGATGCCTAATTTCCGCAAATCATACTCTTCCATCGTTTCAATATATCCGATGGAGTTAATACGGTTCAATAAATGAATAAAACACTGTTTCAGGAAAACATCTGGTCTGATGATCCGCGGAGATTTTAATTTACCCAGCAGTGGATGCAGGCTGTGTTGGCTTATGTCCATTGGTTTTCTACAGGTTTGGATTTTAATAAATACAAATTATAAATTTTATTGGAAAGTTTTTAAACAAGCCATCATATTAATATGAAATAGTAATTCTTCATAATCAGGTATAGTAAAATTTCCTGTACTATTTTCTATTTATAATATTCCCGGCTGGCAGATGCGTTAATGTTTGTCTCCATGTATCAATTTTATTATTGAGTTCCGATGTGTGGTGATACTTATCGGGTCTTACATTTTTTTTTATTTGCAAAAGATATAAACAAGGGCGGAGTGGAAAATTTCAGCAAACAAAAAACCGTCCCGCCTCAGGCGGAACGGCTTTTATACATATTATATTTTTATTTGGTTGGAAGAGGAGGTAATATTCCTTTACGTATAGCCTGGAACATCATATCCACTTTTCCGGCTTTATTAAACCGCCATGTTTCCTGGAGACTTATGGAATCTACTTTTCCATTCATATCTGTCTGTACTTCTGATCCCCATACAGCCACCCAGTCTTCATCTCTATCGGTACTTTTCACAGCAAATATTGCATCCATTGTTATTTCCATTCCTTTAAATGAACTACGATATGCCTGCATGTTTTTAAGTAAAGTATCACAGAGACCTACCATGCTGGTTCCATCAGCTAAAAACAAAGAGAGACTATCAGCAAAACGGGTGCGGCTGGGAGAAAGATCTCCCTTTTTCCAATCTTCCCATAAGGCCAGTACAGTTTCAGTATTTGTTGCATCATCCATTACAAAAGAAGCTGAATAACCCGGGGTGAACCCGTACATATTGGTGGGTACATTGGCTTTGGCTTCAGAGGTAGAGTTGGTGGCTTCGTCGTTACAAGCCATAAAAGAAATTGCAAAAACGGCTACAAAAATTTGTTTCATGTTTTATTTTTTAAAGTGAATAAAATACTTAAGTGCGAAAATAAGTTCAGATAGGCCGGAAAAAGTGGGCTAAGGTAATTTTTTTAATAAAAAAAGCCATATAATTTTTCATTTCATTTTATTTGGCAGCGTTTATCCTGCTATTGGCTGCAAGAACAGCATAAATAAGGACAGGCACGCATCGGGGCTTTTTATTTTATGGAAACGATCCAATTCGAAAAACATTAACCTTCAGAAATTTTTTGAATAGCTTACCTGCACCCATCGTGTTCCGCTCCATACTAATAAAAGCGTATCTGCTCCTTTCATTTTATGGTTACCACTAAGTTCTGTCCGGTGTTTGTTTACATTATCGACCATAGTAAACGGATGACCAAATGCAGATTCTATCAGCAACAGGTGTCCGTTTTCCCTGCCTCTTGTAAGTATCACCTTTGGGTTGGTTCCATCTCCCCTGACGGACAAATAACTGTTATCATCTACTGTAATTGTTTGTTTGTTTTTTGTTACCTGTACACTTTTTCTTGGTGCGATTGTAAGCATAGAATTTGGTTTTGTTTATTAAAACTACAAATATGAGATGACTTAGAAAAAATTTTACCAATAACAATAGAAGTACAAGCCAACAGTAATGAATAAAGTGAACTTCCCAACAGTTACTGGGCATTGTTTCAGTCTTGATAATGCCGTGATGCGTGGGGACCACCGCATGAGGCGGGACAGGTACGCATCGGGGCTTTATTTTTTATACACTAACCGGGGCGGAGAACTACAATCCATAAAAGTGAAAACATTATCTTGCGTTGCACATCATAATGATAGAACAAACTGAACTTATCGTTAGTAAATGGCTGTATCACCCGCCTGTAAACTCAATAGAAGAGCAGGGGAAAAAAATATCCGGCACTATTACCCTGGAAGTAATGAAGAAAAGAGCGGGAACAAAAAAAGGAATCGCCTGCCAGTTTACTACTGAATTTGTTTTTGAAAATGAAATGATACTTGAATATGCAGCCGAAGACAGCTATGTAATAGACCTGCAGGATATAATAGATAAAAACGAACTGCATACCATGCTCAGAAATTCTTATTCCAAATGCAAAGAGAAATTTGATTTTAAAAAATTGAGTACGGTACTCTGGAATGAATCATTGCCGGCATTTGATGAAAAGAAGTATGATCTTGACCCGGCGCTTTTCCTGTTGCAATAGTATTTATGTTGTGCGGCGACCAACGCATGAGGCAGGCAGGCACGAAATCAGCAGCCCTTCTTTTTCATCTTCATCCAGTGCTGTGTTACCATTTGTATAATCAAGATCTAATCCCATAAATAACCCGGCATTTCATTTTTAATTTCTTCAGCTCTTTCTTTTATTGCTTTTTCAATCCGTTGCCTGGAGTTTTCCTGGTCTTCCAGCAGCATGCTGTGTGATGTACGTA
>JANOJO010000383.1:0-5986 GCA_031418795.1 Bacteroidota bacterium
CAGGAGAAGAAAAGGATAAAAATGGATATTGAAATTATTCCCGGGGTTTTCATTGGCTTCAAAAATAAAACTAAGAAAGCAAAGGAGGAAATCAGATTGAATCATTTTTTAACATACTGTAAATTAAAAACCTGTTCAGGCATATTATAAAATGAGTGAACAAACTCTTTCACTCCTTTGCTCTTTTCTTCTCTTTGCTATTAACGTGAAGCCTGGCAAAGTGTTGCAATACTTAACCGGACATTTTCTGATTTTAATAATTCGCTGCCACAAGCCTCCAGTGTGGCGCCGGTGGTTACCACATCATCAATCAGTAAAAGATGTTTGTTTACAATTTCATTTGCATTTAACAGTTCAAACTTACCTTCAATATTTTTCCACCTCGCTATTCTTCCTTTTTTTGTTTGTGTATCGGTATGCTGGGGTCGTATGACAGTTTTTTTTAAAATTGGCAGGGGAAAAATTTCTGCAATCCCTTCACACAAAACAGTAGCCTGGTTATAGCCCCGCTTTTTTTCTTTTGATGGAAAAAGTGGAAGTGGAATCAAAGCCTCAATAGAATTAAAACGGCCAGATTCTTTTAAAGAAATTCCCATGAGCCTTCCCATTTGCAATCCAAGATCTTTATTGTTTCTGTATTTAAACTGATGCATTAGTTTTTGCATCAAAGATTCTTTGGTGAAATAAAACGCAGCAGTTGCACTGACTAAGGATAACCTTCCCCAAAACATTTTTTCAACCGGGTTGCCTGCATGTTTTTCAAAATTAGTTTCAGGCATTGCAGCAAGACAACGAAGGCAGAGCTGACTTTCTATATTTAATAAATCACTGCCGCAACCATCACATACATGCGGGAAAACAAGCTGGAGTAAGGAGTCTTTTATTTCTTTGAAGCGAATCATTTTGATGGCTTAATTGTTAAATGGTTAAATTGTTTATCGTGAAAAGATGAATGATTACAATATCAATTTAGCAATAAAGCCATTTAATAATTTAATAGTTAAAATAGATATTTATAAACTTCCTCCACCCTTCCCATCGTTACTACTTCAATACCTGCCTGCCGGTCAGGCAGGTTGTATTTCTGTTTAGCCAATCCTTTCTGATTATATTTTGAAACAATTATTTTTTCAAACCCAAGTTTTTCCGCTTCTGCAATTCGTTGATCAATTCTGTTTACGGCTCTTATTTCGCCACTCAACCCCACTTCGCCGGCAAAACAAATATGATGCGGAATATTTGTGTCTTCATACGAAGAAAGCAAAGCACATAAAACGGCAAGGTCAATAGAAGGGTCTTCAATTTTTAAACCACCGGCAATATTTATAAAAACATCTTTTACTCCAAAATGAAAACCGCCTCTTTTTTCAAGTACAGCTAATAACAATTGCGATCTTTTTAAATCAAAACCACTGACTGTTCTTTGCGGCGTGCCATAAACGGATTGTGTTACCAATGCCTGTACTTCTATTAATAAAGGACGGATGCCTTCGATGGTGGCAGCAATAGCAATTCCGCTAAGCTGATCTTCTTTTTGTGTTATTAAAATTTCACTTGGGTTTGCCACTCCTTTCATTCCTTCATCAGTCATTTCATAAATGCCAAGTTCCGATGTACTGCCAAAACGATTTTTAAGAGTTCTCAAAATCCGGTAAGCATAATGACGATCACCCTCAAATTGCAAAACGGTATCCACCATGTGTTCTAATAATTTTGGCCCGGCTATGCTTCCGTCTTTTGTTATGTGACCAATTAAAAAAACGGGTGTGTTAGTTTCTTTTGCAAATCGCTGAAACTCGGCAGCGCTTTCACGTATTTGTGAAATACTTCCAGGTGATGAATCAATATAAGGAGTTTGTAAAGTTTGAATAGAATCAACAATAACCAGGTCAGGTTTCAATTTTTTTATTTCCTGAAAAATAATTTGAGTGGAGGTTTCAGTGAGCAAATAAAAATTTTCATTCGTTAATTTAAGCCTGTCGGCTCTCATTTTTATTTGCTGTTCACTTTCTTCCCCACTTATATAAAGAACTATTTTATTTTTCAGCCACAATCCATTTTGTAAAAACAAAGTTGATTTACCAATGCCGGGTTCACCTGCAACAAGTACAATACTTCCCGGAACAATTCCACCACCAAGCACACGGTTCAGTTCTTCATCGGCTGTCAGTAATCTTATTTGCTCACTGTTCTTAACTTCATTTAGTTGAATTGTTTTATTAATTCTTTCCGTTGCATCATCTTTATAATTTTCCCAACTATTAATGATTGCATTATCTTTTTGAAGAATTTCTTCCACAAAACAATTCCATTGATTACAGGATGGACATTGACCAACCCACTTTACACTTTCATATCCGCAATGCTGACAGAAAAAAGCTTTTTTCACTTTACTCATAAAAATAAAGTTAGGTTTTCAAGTGCATCATTGTTGAATCAATCAGGAAAGTATTTTTGAATTACTGAAAAAAATATTTGGAATAAATATTTTTAAAATTGGGATTGTAAAAAAGTAGTGTATTAAAAACAATTGAAAGTAAAAAGAGCCAATCTTTCGATTGACCCTTTTACTTACTAACCCATTAAATTCTGGTACTAAGTTACAATACTGAAGCAAATTTCAAAATATTTTTTTATGCCTGTGAATAACTTTGCGCAACTAAATTGAATTGGGATTAGAAAATAGCAGCAGACTTTGATTTTAACATAACTATCTAGAATACAGAAGCTTACTACTTAGTTTAATAAGCATATTGGCTGGACTTGCTGAACTTAAAATATTTAATAAAATTATTTCACCTGATGTCAATTCGTCTTTAGTTTGGAAATTTCATTGACATTTTTTCGGTTAAATTAAATTGGAATTAGCTTTGCTGTTATACTCTCAAAAAACAGACTACTATGACACCAGGAATTATGATCGTTTCCATCCTTTTTGTGGGCATCAGCCTATTGGTTTCTATGATTCTAAAAAGAAAATTTACCAGGTACAGTAAAATTGCCCTTGCTAATGGGCTGACCGGAAAACTGATTGCCGAAAAAATGCTTCGGGAAAATGGGATTTTTGATGTTCAGGTAATTTCCTCCCAGGGATTTCTATCTGACCATTACAATCCGGTAAACAAAACTGTAAACCTCAGCCCTGAAGTTTACAATGGCGCAAGTATTTCTGCAGCGGCAGTGGCAGCACATGAATGTGGCCACGCAGTACAACATGCCACAGCCTACAGTTGGTTGATGATGCGAAGCCGGCTTGTGCCTGTAGTAAAACTAAGTTCAAACCTGGTAAACATTGTATTATTAATAGGAGTAGTTATGGCGATGTCAGGAAATACTACCCTACTATTAATAGGTATAGCTCTGATGGCAGTTACAGTTCTATTTACATTAATCACTCTTCCGGTAGAATTTGATGCAAGCCTCAGGGCATTAGCATGGTTAGATAGAACGAATGTTACAAACAATGATGAATATCCAAAAGCTAAGGATGCTCTCAAGTGGGCAGCCATGACCTATGTTGTTGCTGCTTTGGCAGCCGTTGTTACCCTTATACAATATATAATGATATATCTCGGAAGCCGCGACAGAAGTTAATCTAATCTGAACTTATATTAAAGAAGAAAAAATAAAGGCAAAAGGCCGTGCAGCAGGATGCACGGTTTTTTTGTTATAAAAAAGTTGGTACTTTATCAATAAGTTTTATATTTGGAAACTACTTTTCTATCACAAAACTAAAAAACATGAGAAAACGACTGCTAATGCTTGCAGGAATCTTCTTCCTGCTTGCTCAAACGGTTTTAGCACAAACCGTTGAAGTATCCGGCCGCATCACTGATAATAAAGGTGAGCCAATAGCCGGAGTTTCAGTATCAGAAAAAGGCACCCGCAATGGTACTACATCAAATGCCGGTGGTAATTTCAAAATTCAGGTAAAGAGTAACGCAACACTTGTACTTTCAAGTATTGGCTATGAACGAAAAGAAATAGCCGTTTCCGGAAGTGCAATGAATGTTTCCATGGAAACTGCTTCTGAATCTATTTCTGAAGTAGTTGTTACTTCTTTGGGTATTAAAAGAGAGAAAAAAGCTCTTGGTTATGCCGTTTCTACAATTGATAAAAAAGCCCTGGAGCAAAGACCCGAGTCAGATGTTGTTCGGCTTTTGAATGGTAAAGCACCCGGTGTGGATATTTTAAACACCAGCGGAATTTCAGGTAGTGGTACTCAAATTCTAATTCGTGGAGTAAGCACTATTTCCGGAAGCTCTACACCATTATTTGTTGTTGATGGAGTTCCTTTTGATGCTTCAACAAACTCTCAGGCCAATTTTAATTTTGGTAACATCACAACCAGCCGCTTTTTGGACCTCGATCCAAACGCTATTGAAAGCATCAGCGTATTAAAAGGATTAAGCGCTACTACTCTTTATGGTGAATTGGGAAGAAACGGAGTTGTATTAATTACAACGAAAAACAGCTCTACCCGTCGCACCAATAAAAAAATGGAAGTGACAGCTACGCAATCAGTGTTTATTAATCAGCCAGCAAATCTTCCGGAGTATCAGCAATCTTATGGCGGAGGTTTTGACCTTAGCCTGGGTCTTGTATTCTTCAGTAACTGGGGTGCAAGGATTACTGATCCCCCGGCTTTAGTAAACCATCCTTACGACCGCGGTACATTTGGTGTGGCAGATGCTCCATCTGACTTTGCATTTCCTCAGTATGTAGGAGCAAAGTATGAATACAAAGCATACAATAGTGTAGAAAGATTTTTCCGCAAGGGTGTAATTAAAACCTCATCTGTAAATATGTCTTCCAGTGGCCAGCAGGGTACATTCAATGCCAACTTTAGTTATACAGACGATCAGGGCTTTACTCCTGGAAACTCTCTTTATAAAAATAATTTCGGATTGGGAGGAAATGTGAAACTTAGTAATAACTTTACTTTCTCCGGTACTTTTAATTATTCACAAACTAATTTCAAGTCACCTCCTACTGGCACAAGCTTTGGTAGTGGTTCAGGTTCGCCATCCGTGTTTGGAGACCTTATGTACACTCCCGTAAGTGTTGACCTGATAGGTTTACCATGGGAAAGCCCACTGGATAAATCATCACAATATTATCGCCCTGCAAATGATATTCAACATCCAACCTGGACTGTGAATAATGCTTTTGCCGGTCAGCAAGTAAACAGGGTTTATGGTAACATGCAATTAAAGTATGACATTACTGACAAGCTGAATATTTTTTACCGTGTAGGTTATGATAATTACAGTGATTTCAACTCACTCAGAGTTAATAAAGGCGGTGTGGATGGTGGCAGCCAATATACACTCGGATTTTACAGAACTGTTGATGGTCATAATGCAATCTGGGATCATACCCTGATTACAAACTGGACTCCAAAATTGAATTCAGATTTTACAATGGATGTTAATGCCGGAATAAATTCCCAGGAAAGGATATACAGCCAGGCTGGACAAAAAAGTACACAACAACTTGTATATGGCCTGTTTGATCATGACAATTTCATTATACATGAGAATTTATCAGAAGATGGTTCTGGAATAGATTTTAAAAGCCAGACTCAGACTATCGGAGTTTTCACGCAAGCTACACTTGGATTCAGGGAATATTTATATTTCACCGCTGCAGCACGTAATAGCTGGTCATCCAACCTTGAAAAAGATAACCGCTCACTTTTCTATCCCAGTGCTAATGTAGCTTTTATTCCTACTTCAGCTTTAGAGAGCCTGAAAGGAAGCAAAATAGTGAACTACCTGAAAATAAGAGGAGGTTATGCTACCAGCGCCAATTTTGACCAGCCTTATGGTACCCGTAATACTCTCGCTATTCAAACCAATGTTTTTCTAGATAGGGTGGGAACAATAATTAATTCTAATGCTATCGGCAATCAGTTAGCAAACCCCAATTTGAAGCCTGAGTTAATTGGCGAAATTGAAATGGGTATTGAAGGTAAATTCATAAA
>JANOJO010000384.1:0-4454 GCA_031418795.1 Bacteroidota bacterium
AAAATAATAGTTGATAGGACACGAAAGAAATAACAACGAACACACAACAATGAGTTAAACCTTTGGTGTATTCTATAAAGCCACTTATTGCTTTAACTTGCCAAATCACCTATTGAAATGTTATAAGTCTGCTATTTTCTAAAAACTCAATACGAGATGATTCAAATTGTAAGAACCAGCTCAGACAATCATGATTTTATTGAGCTGGTAAAATTTCTCGACGCTTATTTAGCAGAAATAGACGGAGACGATCATTTGTTTTATTCCCAGCTCAATAAAGCAGCTAAAATGAAATATGTAGTAGTTGCTTATGAAAACGATAAGCCGGCAGGCTGTGGTGCAATAAGAGAACATGCACCTGGTATTATGGAGGTAAAACGAATGTACACATCACCCGCAAGCAGGGGAAAAGGAATTGCTACCAAAGTTTTAACTGACTTAGAAAGATGGGCAACTGAATTGGCTTGCGAAAAATGCATATTAGAAACGGGGAAAAGACAGCCTGAAGCAGTTGGTCTTTATAAAAAAAGCGGATACAAACTTATTCCAAACTATGGTAAGTATACAGAAATGGAAAACAGTCTGTGCTTTGAAAAAGAAATAAAATAATAAGACCAACTCACAACTGGATTTGTCAAAAGCAGTGCAAACAGAATTACAATCAGCGTAACTGAAATCCCTCTAAAAATTTTGTATTAAAATCACCGCTGCGGAATCGTTCATCTTTCATTAACTGAAGATGAAAAGGTATAGTTGTTTTTACTCCTTCAATAACATACTCGCTTAATGCACGGTACATCGTATCTATCGCTTCATTTCTTGTACGGGCTACCGTAATCAGTTTACTAATCAGTGAATCGTAATATGGCGGAATAACATAGCCTGCATATACATGGCTGTCCACCCTTACTCCATGTCCACCCGGTTGATGCAGCGTTGTTATTTTTCCAGGTGATGGCCGAAAATCATTATAAGGATCTTCAGCATTTATCCTGCATTCAATGGCATGCCCCTGTGGAAAATAATCGTTGCCCGTTACTTTATCGCCCATAGCAATTTTTATTTGTTCTTTTATCAGATCGTAATTAATCACTTCTTCAGTTACGCAATGCTCCACCTGTATGCGGGTATTCATTTCCATGAAATAAAAATTACGGTTCTTGTCCACAAGAAATTCTACCGTACCCACACTTTCATAATTTATAGCACTGGCGGCTTTCTTTGCAGCATCACCCATTTTCTGCCGCAGGTCTTCTGTCATAAAAGGCGATGGTGATTCTTCCACCAACTTCTGATGCCTGCGCTGAATAGAACAATCTCTTTCACTCAGGTGACTCACATTTCCATACTGGTCGCCTGCAATTTGTATTTCAATATGCCGTGGTTCTTCTACAAATTTTTCCATGTAGATGCCATCGTTCTTAAATGATGCAGCAGCTTCTGCTTTCGCTGTATTGTATGCACGTTCCATTTCAGCATCTTCCCACACTATCCTCATTCCTTTACCACCACCACCTGCTGTTGCTTTTAATATTACAGGGTAGCCCATTTCTTTTGCCAATCCTTTTGCTTCATCAATACTTTGCAATAATCCTTTACCACCCGGTACCACCGGCACCCCGGCTTTTATCATCGTTTCTTTTGCAGTAATCTTATCGCCCATAGCATTGATCATATCAGGAGTGGGTCCTATAAATTTTATTCCATGATCAGCACATATCTGTGCAAACTTTGAATTTTCTGCAAGAAATCCATAACCGGGATGTATAGCATCTGCATTTGTAATTTCAGCGGCAGACATCAGGTGGGCAATATTCAGGTATGATTCTGCACTTTGAGGTTTGCCAATACAAACAGCTTCATCAGCAAATTTTACATGCAGGCTATCACGGTCGGCAGTAGAGTAAACGGCCACCGTTTTTATTCCCATCTCGCGGCAGGTGCGGATGATACGCAATGCAATTTCTCCACGGTTTGCTATTAATATTTTTTTGAACACGGTAGTAATTAAGAATTAATAATTAAAAATTAATAATTAAATAAACAGGATACTCAAATTGATTTTAGTTAAGAGGGTTCTACCAGAAAAAGCGGCTGATCGTACTCCACCGGTGAAGCATCTTCCACCAGCACTTTTACCACTTTGCCTTTTATTTCACTTTCTATTTCATTAAAAAGTTTCATGGCTTCAATGATGCAAACAACTTTACCCGGATTTATTTCAGTGCCCACATCTACAAAGTTTGGTGTATCGGGAGATGAGCGGCGGTAGAACGTTCCTATCATCGGGCTTTTTATAGTAATGGTATTGCTGGCTGATGCAGGAACTGTAGTATCTGAAGATTCAGATTTAATAACAGGTGAAGCTGCAGAACTAAGAGCAGGAATATGTGCTGGCAATTGAGGATAAGCAGGAGCCTGTTGTACTGCAGCGCCAACAATCTGCGTTATCTTTTCTTCCTTTTGTTTTATAGTTACCCTGAAATCTTTTTGCTCAACAGTTACTTCACCAATATTTGATTTGTTGACCATTTTGATCAACTCCTGAATCTGTTTAAAATCCATATTTTTCAAATTTTAAAAGTGGTTTGGTGTATGAAAGGATGGCTAAGATATGAAAGTACCCTGATTCAGTTGTTTTTTAATGATTTTCCTTGAAAATGACCCTGAATCACGTTGAATATGGCCAAAAACTTATTCATTTCAACTGTTTTTGAAAAGTGGTTTATTAAAATCCTTTCTTTTTTTAAACAGAAAAGCTCCCCGGTTGAGAAGCTTTTCTGAAAACATGTATGAATCAATTTTATTCTTTCACTCTGTCAACATACTCACCTGTTTTTGTATTTACACGAACTGTTTCACCTTCATTTACAAATAATGGAACGCCAACAGTGGCACCGGTTTCTAAAGTTGCCAGTTTTAAAGTTCTTGTTGCTGTATCGCCCCGAACCCCCGGTTCACAGTAAGTAATCTTTAAAGCAATCTTATCCGGCATTTCAGCGCCCAGCACCTGGTCATTATCCGTGTTTATTAAAATACCAACTTCATGCCCTTCTTTCAGATATTTTGGCGCATCAATAGTTTCTTCCTGCAAAGCAATCTGTTCAAATGTTTCTGTGTCCATAAAATTATAACCGGTATCATCTTTATACAAAAACTGGTAAGTACGCTTTTCCACTCTCACTGGGAAAATAGTATCACCGGAATTCCATGTTTTTTCAATGCTTCGGTTATTGTCCACGCCTTTTAGTTTTGCCCAAATTTTTGCTGCTGCCCTTGCTGTTTTATTTTCACCAAATTCTATTACGCAGTAAAGACTCCCATCCAATTTCAGAATCATGCCGCGGCTGATGTCCGATGTATTTGCCATTTTTTAGCTTTAAGCTTCGAGCATTTAGCTGCGAGCTGGTTAATTAATTATTCGGGCGGCAAAGATAGTGTTGTGGAAGTGGATGGCAAAAGCATTTTCAATTGCTTTTTGAAATAAAATGAACTTAATTTGCTTTATGAAAAAATGGTTATTTGTAGGTTGTTTTCTTTTCATTTTTGTTTCTGCTTTTCCCCAAACAGAAACTGAACCGCTTTACAAAAGATTTCCAACAGTGCCTCCGTTACAATTATTATTGACTGACAGCACCACGGTTTTCACAGAAAAGAATTTGAAAAAGAACCAGGCTGTATTTGTTGATCTGTTCAGTCCCGATTGTGAGCATTGCCAAAAAGCAACTGAAGAGTTGGTGGACAGTATTGAAAGGTTCAAAAACATTCAGATTGTAATGGCTACCACATTATCGTTTGATAAAATGAAAATCTTTTATGAAAAATATCAGCTCAGTCGTTTTCCAAATATTGTAGTAGGGCTGGACTGGCAACTTATACTACCCACTTTTTTCAAAATAAAAAATTTCCCCTTCTTTGCTTTTTATGATAAAAACGGAAACCTGATTGATATAGCTGAGGGTGCCTTACCCATTACTAAAGTGTTGCAAATATTTCAGCAATAAAATCTAAAATCGAATCCTGATAGATATCGGAAATAAAATCTGCAATACGACCCCTACCTTTGCAGCCTTGCCAGCCATAGCTTTCTCATAAATACAAATTTTATTGATGAATCAGCGCAGGCTGGCTTAAATAATTTTCAATACATAAAAATAATTTCAAATGAAAGTAACTGTTGTAGGCGCCGGAGCAGTTGGCGCCACCTGTGCAGATAATATTGCCCGCAAAGAACTTTGTCATGAACTGGTTTTATTAGATATTAAAGAAGGCATTGCAGAGGGCAAAGCTCAGGATATGATGCAGACCGCCGCCCTGCTTGGCTTTGACACACGCGTTAGCGGCAGCACAAACGACTACGCAAAGACTGCCGGCAGTGATGTTGTGGTGATCACTTCGGGGCTTCCTCGTAAGCCGGGCATGACGCGTGAAGAGTTGATTGGCACCAACGCGGG
>JANOJO010000385.1:0-3173 GCA_031418795.1 Bacteroidota bacterium
AAATGTCCTCCTTATTTTCAATGTCTATATAGAGCATACAGCCCAATCCATAAATCTCTTCACCCATTATATCCCAATGCCCTTCTCTCATTAATTTTAAAGATTCAGGACTTATTATGCCTCTGCCTATGGGTTCTCCATTCTTTCCTTTTAGGAAAATTTGAAAAAAAGTTTCTAAGTCAGATAATGTAGTATAAAGTGACGTAGCGGCCAACGAGGTGTAATAAACATGGGGAGCCGAAGTATTGTTGGAATTATAAAATTCACAAAGCCTATTGTTTAATGAGTCAGTCCATATGTAAGTACTACTGGTCATGTTCAATGGTTTGAACATCTTTTCTTTCATGAACTCATTAAAAGATTGCCCGCTTGTTTCTTCTACCAATAATTGTAAAAGAGTAAACCCTCCACCGGAGTATTTCCAACGGGAATTTGGCTCAATACCTACTTTAACTTCTCCACTTATCCCTTTATCTGCGTCCTTTGCTTTGGTTAGTGATGATTCCAGTGTTTGAACTGAATCAGGATTTTCAAATCCGTTATAACCAAGTTCGTCCGTTAAACCAGCAGTGTGGCTTAGCAACCTTCTTACTGTTACCTGTTCATTATCAAATCCACTTGGAGGCAATTTCCATCTCGTAAGATAGCGGTTAACAGGTGTATCCAAATTAAGCTTACCTGATTCAATCAGTTTCATTATACCTACTGCAGAAACAAATTTTGAAAGTGAAGACACTTGAAATATAGTGTTCTTGTCAACACTCTTACTCTCAGAATAAAACAACTCTTTTTCAACAGCACCACCTTTCATAACAGCCATTGCGAAGTTTCCCACAAATTCTTTTTCAATTTGAAGATTAACTGCATCTGTAAATAATTTAGGTTCGTTACTGTCTGCAAATGGTTTGTGCCACCAACCGTTTAGTCCTCCATAGAGTACTATCACACTCCATAAGATGGACATTAAGACAAATAATAGAAAGTATTTAATAATTCTTTTCATTTTTTAAATTTAAGTCGTCTATTTATTTCGGCTGTGTAAAATTGCTGCTAACGTTAGGGCTTTGCGTTCGGCGGGGCATTTGGAAAACGTTAAGCCCGGAACCGCAGCCGATGTAAGATACAAAAGTTGAAAATATATTCTGTTGCTCATCTGTGTTCGGTCAGCCCGATATGCCGCTGATAGTAACACTAAGATGAGGACTTATTCGTCGCCCCCGCTGACGCAAAAGCCCAATGTTGGGCGAAGTGCTTTAAGGAAATGCGACATGGAGTTTAAAATACTGTTTCAAAAATTCTTTTTAATACCGTATCAAAACTTGATTGTTTTAGAGAAGATATTCTTGAAATGACTTCATCAGTGGTGTATGATTGGATTAATTGGCATTTTACATATGACTTTTTAGACAAAGGCCTTGTTAGCATCGAATTATCTAATTCAAAATTAAATTCTTCATTCATCGAATTCGAAGATATCATTACAGCATAAAAAATATCCTCTGTTTCTAAAACATTTGAATTTGAGATTACTAGCGCTGGGTGCATCTTGAATTTCCCATTAGGCAACTCATAGTTTAATTCAATAATGTCTCTTTGCTGCACTTTCATTATAAGTACTTGGCAATAGCCTTATTTTTCCTTTTAACGATTGAAGCCTTTAAATTTTCATGATTTTGTAAAGTTGCTATTAAAGCTTTGGGTTTACGAATTGATGATACTTTTTTTACAAAATCCATTGATGAAAGCAAAGAAGAAAGTTCTTTCGCTTTACTATTGGAGTCTATCTCTATGATTAAGGTTTGCATTATAGATATTTTTACAAATTTAAGTATTTTTTCTGTGTAACGTACTCTAAAATAGCATTTCGCCCAACATCCAGAAAAGTATCCGCTATGCCCCCTAAAAAATCCCCGTATCAAAAGACTGTTGGCGGGGCATTGCGGTATACTTTTGGGTTGACTGATGTCGCCGTAAGCTACCTATTGGGAGTAAAGTATCAACTTTTCGTTTTCTTTTATTGGTTTTTAAAATCAGGGTTTGTTATAGCTATCACATAAAGCGCCGGTAAAAGCAATGGCAGGTATGTGTTAGTCAGTTTAAAGTTATATAAGATGGCCGGTATTTAGTTTTTTAACCGCTATTTTTTCTTTGGCAGGCATAGCCCTTCCTTACACAGATGCGTTGCAGGTAAATACCGTGCCTGAAAAATGGAATCATCGGTTTTAAGTTATTTATCCATCATCTCCCCGTTGCCATGGATAATATATTTTCAGCAGTTGCAGGGTTTTGTTTTTACAACAGGGACATTGCATCATATCCACACCATAGCGCAGCATCATAAATAATTGTATCGGTATTTTAACGAGCGGCTTATGCAAAGGCAGTTTCATTTTTTTCAATACACCATTAATGCGTTGATGCCTGTTTCTGTTAGCGAGGTATCCGTAGGTTCTTATTTTGGTAAACCGTGGTGGTAAAATATGCTGAGTAAAACGGCGGATAAATTCTGCGGAGCTAAGTGTCATAAGTTTTTTAATACCAGCATCGGCGTAATCTTTATAATCAAAACTTACTGTATCATTATCCCTGTTAATGCTGCTTATTCTATGATTGCTGATAGCTATTTTATGAGTGTATCTGCCCAGGTATTCTATTACGGAATGTGGTCCACCAAAAGGAGCTTTGGCATACACCACCCAATTTTTTCGATAGAGCAAATTAAAAAGTTGCTTTGCATTCGTTTTCTCAGGCAGTATCACTTCACCATTATCAATCAATTTTTTTAAGGCTTGCAAAAATTTTGTTTTGTAAACAATGCTCATCGCTTTTACCGGAAATAAAAAACGCCAATCGTTTTTTGTTGCATGCATCCACAAATTATTATTCGTAATGCCACCACCACTTACAATGCAATGGATATGCGGATGAAAACTAAGTTGCTGCCCCCATGTATGCAGCACACTGATGATACCGGGTGAAGCGCCAAGATATTTTTCATCTTTTGCAAATTGTAAAAGTGTTTGCGCCGAAGCATCGAATAGTAATTTAAATAATAAACTTCGATGCCCCAGTACAATACTGTTTAACTCATGCGGCATGGTAAAAACAACGTGATAGTATTTTACAGGCAGCAGTTCCTGCATCCGTGCATCTATCCATTGTTGTTTTTTTAC
>JANOJO010000386.1:0-1868 GCA_031418795.1 Bacteroidota bacterium
CACCGCACCTGGATGGACCTGAAAACAACTTTTAAATTCGGACAAAAAGATACCATTATCCAGGGCTGTATTAATGCCGAAGAAACAGCACTGCGGAATTATACCCAGGCCATTGACCAGATACAGGATAATGATGAAGTAAAAATAATATTGCAACAACAGGTTAATGGTATAAAAACAGTTTTAAATACCATAAAGAAATACACCGGTAAAACTTATAACTGATTTTTAAACCTGCTGATAAATTAAAACGGATGATGGATACGATAAACTATACACTTGAAAGCAAGTTGCAGAACCTGGTATCCTTTCTGCGCCAGATCAACAGGGGCATTGATGTCATAGCTGAAGAGGTTGATTGCAAAGACCTTAAAACCGCTCTGCTGGCTTTGGCGGTAGAGAGTAAGCAATATGCCAAAGAGATCAGTAACCAGTTGCAACATTTAAATATGGTTACGCTGCCCGAGTGTACAAATCAGTTGTGGGACAGGATTGAATTAAATGTACACGAGCAGGCAGGTTTTGCAAAAGGCAGCGAAATAACAGCACTCTGTAACAACTGCGAAACTTACTTTGGGAAATTGTATAATGATGTGTTACAGGAATACCTTCCGTACAAAAGCCTTAAGGATATTATCACCTACCAGTTATTTGCCACACAGTGTGCTTTTATGAAAATAAGATTATTAAATAACCTGCGCTTTAATTAAAAAAGCCTGTTGCATGATCTTAAACAAATATTTCCTGCTCGTCTCTTTCGATTACATTAATTTTCCTGATAAATTCATCATAAGCATTACCCTCATGATTGCTGTAAGCTCCGTAGGCATCAATGCTGTAGCCTATCAAACCGTCATTGGCTTCAATCAGGTATAATACAGCACTGTCGCCTGGATCAGAAGACTCTCCTTCAAATCGATAGGTTTTAATAATAGTCAGGTCTTCTGCACAATACAATTTTCCGGATGGAGCCCTGAACTGATTTTCTGCAATCTGGTATTCATTGTCTTGTTTTCTCATACGCAACTTTTCCAGTACACCGCTTAAAGTAGTCATCATTGTTAAAAAGTTTAAAAAGTGAAATATATCTGTGTAAGTATGTTCCAAATTCATGCCAAAAGGGACAACCCTATTTAACGAGGTATTTTTAAACCGGTTTTTTGGCATGATTTTATGTGCTGTATAATGAGCATTACATTTAAAAAACAAAAAACTTCTCTTATGTCGATTAATCTTTTAGAAACAGTACAAAAAAATCTGGGTTATCCTCCGCTACATAAAATTGATCCCAATACGCAGGATGTATTTACAGATGAAAAAACACCTGATAAATTCAGCCAGGCTGCCATTCCGGCCGTGCTTACAGCCATGTATAATTATGTGCAATCAGATGAAGGGGCTGCTGCATTTTTACAAAACGAAAATAACTGCAACTGGATCAGTAAAATATTTGATGATAAAACGAAAAAAGCTATAGAAACGATATCATCCTATTCCCTGCAATCCAATGCAGAACCTGTTTTAAAGATGAAGGAAATAGCAACAGAGGCTGTAAAAACAGTGAAGGAAAATATTGGTGAGCACGCCGAAATAAAAGAAGTGAAACTTTTTTTCAGCAACCAGATCAATACCATTTTATTGTATTTACCGGCTGCTTTGCACATGGGCAAACTACTGAAAGATAATACACTGGATGATAACACCAATAAGATGGAAGGCCCGATATCGAGTTTAATGAAAATTATCGGCTCTGCATTTTCAACCCCGGTTACTGATAAAGAAATTAAAGAACAATAAATAATTGAGACTTATCAGGGCTGATCATTTATATATTTCTTTCAAAAATTTACATCATTCACACATTAACC
>JANOJO010000387.1:0-2143 GCA_031418795.1 Bacteroidota bacterium
TTTGAACCGGCATTGGATTATGTAATTGTAAAAATCCCCCGGTGGAATTTTGATAAGTTCAAAGGTGCGAACGATACTTTGGGATTGCAAATGAAAAGTGTGGGTGAGGTGATGGCCATTGGAAGAAGTTTTACAGAAGCAGTTCAAAAAGCCTGTCAGAGTTTGGAAAACAATGCAGTGGGTTTGGGTTATTATGGAAAAAGCCTGATGCATGCCGAAGAAATTCTGGAACATATAAAAACTCCGAAGTGGGACAGAATCTTTCGTATAAAAGATGCGTTAATGATGGGAGTAAGTGTGAATACCATTTCAAAAGCCACCAACGGAATTGACCGCTGGTTTCTTTATGAAATTCAAAAAATATGTGAGATAGAAAAGAAGATTGCAAAATATAAATTAGATACGCTGCCGCTTGATCTGCTGAAAGAAGCCAAAGTAAATGGTTTTAGTGATGAGCAATTGAGCCGCATTATGAATGATGCATGTGAAGATGAAGTGTATGAAAAAAGAAAAGCGGCAGGTATAACAAGAGTGTTTAAAATGGTGGACACCTGTAGTGCAGAGTTTGAAGCAAAGACTCCTTATTTCTATTCTACGTTTGAGGCCCCCTCTAACTCCCCCGAAGGGGGAGGACTGCTCAACTCAAATGAATCAAAGGTTTCTGATAAAAAGAAAATAATTGTACTCGGCAGCGGTCCTAATCGTATTGGTCAGGGCATTGAGTTTGACTATTGCTGTGTGCATGGCCTGCTGGCAATAAAAGAATGCGGTTTTGAATCCATCATGGTAAACTGCAATCCCGAAACAGTGAGTACCGATTTTGATATGGCCGATAAATTATATTTTGAACCGGTGTACTGGGAACATCTCTGGGAAATAATAGAACATGAAAAACCGTATGGTGTAATTGTTCAACTCGGCGGACAAACTGCTTTGAAACTTGCAGCACGTTTGGATAAAAAAGGAATTAAAATTATCGGCACTTCGTATGACAGTTTAGATATTGCCGAAGACCGTGGCCGCTTCAGCGACAGACTGAAAGAATTAGACATTCCATACCCTGATTATGGAACTGCCGAAAGTGTGGATGAAGCGATAGTAGTAGCAAACAAAGTTGGTTATCCGGTTTTAGTTCGTCCTTCTTATGTTTTGGGCGGACAAAGAATGCGAATTGTAATTAATGACGAAGATGTGGAAAAAGCAGTAGTGAGTTTATTAAAACATTTACCCGGTAATAAAATTCTGGTAGATCATTTTCTTGACCGCTGCCAGGAAGCAGAGATAGATGCCATTTTTGATGGCGATGATTTTCATGTGATGGGTGTAATGGAACATATAGAGCCTGCCGGCATACATAGTGGAGATAGTAATGCAGTGCTGCCTGCATTTAATCTTACACCACTGGTGGTACAAACCATGGAAGAGTATGCAGAAAAAATTGCAAGGGAATTAAAAATTCAGGGCTTAATCAATATTCAGTTTGCCATAAAGAATGATAAAGTATATGTGATAGAAGCAAACCCGAGGGCAAGCCGTACTACACCATTTATTGCAAAAGCATACCAGATACCTTATTTGAATATAGCTACCAAAATAATGATCGGTACACACAAGCTGAAGGATTTCACATTTGAGAAAAAACTGAAAGGCTTTGCAATTAAAGAACCTGTATTTTCTTTCAACAAATTTCCCGGCGTAAGTAAAGAGCTTGGCCCTGAAATGAAAAGTACAGGTGAAGCAATTCGGTTTATAAAAGATTTAAGAGACCCTTATTTCAGACAGTTGTATAAGGACAGGAGTATGTATTTGAGTAAATAGCTAAGAAATTGAAGGCTAAAATCTTCATTCGAATTAATTAATTATTCCCGCATTTTTATTAAATTAGAATTGTCTAAATATTCAGATTTAAAATAAAAAATATACCTTAACTGCTGCTTAAAAACTCTGCTTCCTTTATTTTTGTTACTTTAGGCACATAATTATTTTAAACAGAATGATATTTCAAATAAGAAATCTTGGACTTGTTGGAACAGCTGACATTGAATTGAAGGGGCTAACAATAATAACTGGATTAAATGATACCGGAAAATCTTTTATTAGCAAGGCCATTTATTCAATTATTAAGACAGTAAATGAATCAAAT
>JANOJO010000388.1:0-4732 GCA_031418795.1 Bacteroidota bacterium
AACAGGATTTAATAAAATACCCTGGTAGGTAAATGGCCCGTAAGGATTAGTGCCGGTTGCATAACATAAATTATGTGTGTCGCCGGTTGAGTAGGTGAAATAATACTTGCTGTTGTATTTAAAAACCCAGGCAGCTTCAAAAAAACGTTTGTCGTTATCTTTTTCACCAAATAAATTTCCGTTTTTATCCACCAGTTTTATTTCTTTTACTTCTTCTGTAAAACTTTTCATGTCTGCATTCAGCTTTGCTATTCTTGGCAATGCAGCTATATCTCCGGCTACACGGTTCTTCGCAGCGCTGTCATATTTATTATTATTCCAGCGTTGTAATTGCCCGCCCCAAATACCGCCGAAATACATATAAAATTTACCATCATCATCTTTAAAAACACAGGGGTCAATACTGTAACTGTTTTTAATGGGTTCATTTTCTGCAGTAAATGGTCCTTCGGGTTTATCACTTACAGCAACACCAATCTGAAATACATCCTGTTTATTTTTTACCGGGAAATACAAATAATATTTTCCATTGGCAAACGCGGCATCAGGTGCCCACATCTGTCGGCCGGCCCAGGGAACATTTTTTATGTCCAACGCATTTCCGTGGTCGGTTACTGCGCCTCCAACTGAGTCCATTGAAAGAATATGATAATCTCTCATATCAAAGTGGCCACCCAAATCATCTTCTTTAGTTCCGGTAGCAGTATCATGCGATGGATAAATATAAATGCGGCCATTGAATAAATGTGCCGATGGGTCTGCTGTATAAATATGTGATACGAGTGGTTGAGAAAGATATTCTTTCTTCTGCCCTGTTGATGTTTCTGATTTTTCTTCGGGCTTTATTTCTTTTGTTTCATTATTGCAACTGAAAAGAATGACAGTGCATGATGCAATTGCAATTAATTGATGCTGGAGTTTCATTTTATATAAAAAATTTATGTTGTAATTCATCTTAATTTTTTCCAATTTACTGATACGAGTTACAGCTACCAGCTACCAGCAACTAGAAACCAATACTATTACCACCATCCACAGGCAGCACAACACCAGTAACATATTTAGCTCCATCACTGGCTAAATACATTGCAGCAGCGCCAATATCTTCCGGCTGCCCCATATGTCCCATTGGTGTGCGACTAAAAACTTTTGCCTTACGTTCAGGGTCGCTGTTCAAAGCTTTATCAGTCATTGCAGAATAAATAAAACCTGGTGCAATTGCATTTACACGGATTCCTTTTGGGGAAAGTTCAACAGCCATGGCTCTTGTCATTCCATCAATTGCTGTTTTACTTGCACTGTACCCAATCACTCTTGGCAAACCATATTGTGCCGCCATGCTGCTTATATTAATTATACATCCTGAATTTTTTGTAAGCATAAATTTTGCCACTTCGCGGCTTATACTGAATACAGAACATAAATTGGTGGTGATAACTTTTTGAAATTCTTCATCTGATACTTCTGTAAAATCATTTTTTATATTGATGCCGGCATTGTTTACCAGAATATCTAATTGCCCAAACTCACTGATGATATTTTCAACCAATGCTGGTATAGTTGCAAGATTACTGAGGTCACAACTTTTATAAAAACAATTTTCACCTAATTGTTCTTTGGCTGTTTTTAATTTCTGTTCATCTCTTCCAACGATAATCGTTTGAATCCCGTTTTGTGTAAATTCTTTTGCAATAGCCAATCCAAGTCCAGAACCACCGCCGGTTACTATTGCTACTTTTTTACCCCTATCCCCTAATGGGGTGTATTTAGAATCCATAATTTATAATTTCTTTTATTAATAAATTTTTTTAATAACCCACCCCAATTTCCTAAAGAATAATGTCTCCTAAATTCGCCCCTCCAAGGAGGGGATAGCTGAACTTCATGACTTTTTCTTACTCCCCTTTAGGGGACAGGGGTTTTAATTTCCCGGCGCAAATGGGAACCGTAAATTCTTATAATAGTCCAATGTTTTATCTGGTTGCTCATAGTTCGCTGGTATTGGCATTTTGCTGAACGTTTGAAAATATAAGAGGCATGCATTGCGCCACCACACTGCTTCATTATATTGAATTTGCAATAACATTTTTACCTGATCAAATCTTTCTTTATCTATAAACTGTTTTAAACCATTCCATGTTTGTTGCATTTCTTTTACTCTTTCGGCTCCGGTGTAGTATTGATAACACAATTCATTCCATAATGTTTTTCCGCTTTTCATTTTATAATTCCAGGCAACATGATGAAACCACAACAGATATTTTTCTTCACAAATATTGATGTCTTCCCATAGTTTTCTTGCATCCGGAAAATATTGCCCCAGTGCATTACTGCCTGTGGCAGTTCTGTTGAAACCTACACCTATGCTATCTGCTTTATGATAATACACGGGGTTCCATTCCGGCCTGTTCAAATTATTTACCCAAGGCGCAGGTCCATAATGATGACCACTTCCCATAATATGATGCAAGCCGATTGGATTAGAATATTGAACCATAATATCACGGCTTTGCAACATCATCTTAGATGCAATTGTAAGGAAAGATGAATTATTATTGTATGTCATCCGCAACCATTCATCAGCAATTTGCTCACTTGTTAAATCATAGTTCCAGGCTAATCTTCCAAGAGCATACCAATTTGCCTGTGCAAAAGGATGGCCGCACCAGTTTATATCATTACCAATATTTGCTACACCTGTCATACCGCTTAATGAATGATTATCTAATTTACCTTCAACAATTTTTGCAACCGTGCTTCCCTTGCCTTTATAATAAGTATCGCTTTGCAAAACTTCTTTAAATAAAGGCGACAGGAAAACTAAATTAGTTGCCTGTCCTAAATATTCCTGCGTTACCTGGAACTCCATCATCAATGGTGTCTTTGGCATAGCGCCAAACAATGGATGAAAAGGTTCCCGCGGCATAAAATCTATTGCGCCGTTTTTTACCTGCACCATTACATTGTTTCTGAATTTCCCATCAAGCGGAACAAATTCATTGTATGCCTGTTTGTGCCTGTCTTCAGGATTTACATCGCTATAAACAAATGCACGCCAAATAATAATTCCTTTATATGGAGCAACAGCATCTGCCATCATATTGGCGCCATCAGCATGATTGCGATTATAATTTTGCGGACCCGGTTGACCTTCACTGTTTGCTTTTACAACAAAGCCACCAAAATCTGGAATGAGTGAATAAATTTCTTTTGCTTTTTCATTCCACCAGTTTTGTACAGTGTCATTTAAGGGGTCGGCAGTTCTTAATCTTCCTAATTCAATTGGTGAACTGAATCTTGCAGTTAGAAAAACTTTTATTCCATACGGACGAAACACATCAGCCAATGCTTTTACTTTTTCCAAATAAGGTTTAGTAAGAACAGTAGAATTTGCATTTACATTTGTCAATGCCACAGCGTTTATGCCAATGGAAGCATTTGCTCTTGCATAATCAATATATCTTTTATCAATATAGCCGGGCAACTTGTGCCAATCCCAAATGCTGAAACCTGCATATCCTCTTTCAACAGTCCGGTTGAGATTGTCCCAATGGTTCAGCATTCGCAACTTAAGTTTGGGAAAAGAAACAATATTTAAATTTTCGATTGATTGATTGGTTTGTAACAAACGGAGAAAATGAAACACACCATATAATACACCTGCATCAGTATTGGCAGCAATGATGATTCTTTTTTTGCCCCTGATATTTTGTGTGGAGATAACAAACCCTTCATAACCTGCTTTAGACAGGTTAAGTTTTACAGATAAATTTTCAATTTCCTTAGAATTGCCAGGTGTGCCGCAAATTAAAGTTGATGCCGTTATATTATCCGGGTTACTCCTGACTTTCATTCCGAACAAACCACTCAAAGCTTCAGATAGTTCTTCCCGGGTAATAGCTGAAGTTGCTGACTCTCCGGTTACAAAAGGAAATTGAACAGTAGCTTTATATTTATTTAACTGAGATGTGTTGGAAATTTTATCATAACGAAGCCAGAGGCGGTAACCGTTATCTGCTTTTACATATAAGGAAAATAACAGTGTAATAATAAGTATACAAACTGCGGCAATATTTTTATAAGATAACATAAACTTTTCTGCAGGTTTATTTTTTTCTTAAAGAAGATTCACGGATGATTAATTCAGAATTTATAACAATTGAATCTGTGCCCAGTTTGTCAATAGTACCGTTCAGTTTGTCAATCAGGTTGCGGGCAGCCATTTCCCCCATATGAATACCCGGGTAATTAATAGTTGTAAGATTGGGTTCTACAATTTTGCTGATGGCATCATTATTAAAACCAACAAAAGCAATATCATCCGGAATTCTGATTCCATATTCTTTCAGGGTCATAATACAAACAGCAGCTGAAAAATCACCGGTGCAAAAAACACCATCCGGCATAGGTTTCATTTTCAATATGCGGTGGGCTGAATCAATAGCTGCCTGTTCCGATAAATTATTTATAATAAGCCATTCCTTTTCAAATGGAATATTATTATCGAATAAAGCGTCCTGGTAACCTTTATGCCTGTCTGCATATACATTTCTTTTCAGATTAGCAGTTATCATCGCAATTTTTTTGCAACCCTGATCAATAAGATGCTGAGTCGCTTTATAACCTGCTCGGTAATTATCAATGATAACTTTAGTTGTATGAGCTACATCTTCAACACGGTCAAAAAAAACAACAGGTATTCCTTTTTCTATAAATGGATTGAAATGGTTCA